>WREB01000058.1 GCA_009779525.1 Defluviitaleaceae bacterium | reverse complement strand
CGCGTAAAAAATTTCCTTCGCCGTATTGAAGCATTTTTATCGGTATGTTTTCCGCCATCGTATCGCCTCCAGAAATTTTATAGGCTTAACGCGAGCAAATTATTTTATTTGCGGTTCGTAAATTTTACGGAGCTTCCGACGGCATACGCCGCAGACGAGCGCTGCCACGCTAAGCGCGCATCCCAAAACAATGCCCGCTATTTCCATTGGAGCCTCCGTTTTTAATACGATCATGCCGTATCGCGTAATTATATAGTCCGCGGGCGGCCCCGGCAACATTTGAGATATCCGATATGGTTTGTGTAGCGTTCGATTATAGCCATAAATTATTACCGGAATCCTTCCGCGCATGGTAACATTTTCCAAATGATTATATGAAAGAGGCGGCGCCATGAAAAAAACCGCGGACGCACCAACGAAAAAAATCATCGCGCGCGCCAAAATCGAGCCCTGAGCTTACGTTTCGCCTTGTCCGTAAACGGTGCGCCGCTGATTTTTTAGCGGCGTTTTTTATTGGCGGCGCAAAAAAACGGGGGAAAAAATGAAGAGGCTTCGACATTACCTTGGAATGATCAAGGACAGCCACAACACTACGTACCGCTACAAGACGTTCGAAAACGGAAAATTGGTGCAAAAGGAGATTTACGACGGCGAATGTTCGGTCGTATATTTAAAGCCGAACGGGGAGCTCGACCGCGAATTTCCGCAGACGCGCCGCGACAGCGTCTTTTGGCAAAACGGCATATCGTACGCTCTCGAGCGGACGAACAAGCGCGCGCTGGACCGCCCGACGATAATCGCGTCGATTCCCGCGGAAATGCTTGGAATCGGCGAGTTTACGAAAGCCGCGGCGGATTACTGCCTTCGGCGGATCAAGCCGTATTTCGACGCGGTCAACGCCCTGTACGAAAACAAGCGGCTTCCGGACTCGACGACCGGAAAATTTTATTTGCATTCGCCGGGCGGCGAGGTGCTTGTTAGAAACGCCGCTTACTTTGCAGCGCGCCCCGCGAAGGATTACCGCAACGGAAGCGGAAACACGGTCTACGTATGCGAATACGACGATCCGCTTCCCGACCGCATGTGCCTTAACGTGCGGATCGAAATCCAGCTGCCGCACGGCAAGATAGAGCGGACGAAGGAGCTGCTCCTTCGCCATTTGCCGGATTCGTGCGAATCGTTCGCGGACGGGTTCGATTCGGCCGGGAACGGGGCGGCGCTGCGGCTTGAAAAAAAGCAGGGCGCTATACGCGAATACTTACACGGAAGCTGCTACTGCGCGTTCATCGCGAACGGAAGCCTGCTTGCGCGAAACGTATCGACCGGATTGCCGCTCGAAGGCTCGGTCCCGTTCGAAAGCCCGCGGGAAGACTTGATCGAGATCGCGGGCGTCGCCGGAATGGGGCTTAAGCGGGGCGTTACGGTCATTACCGGAGGCGGCTATTCGGGCAAATCGACTTTGCTTGACGCGGTCGCCGCGGGCATCTATGACCACGCCGAAGGCGACGGGCGCGAGCTTTGCCTGACCGACGCGAGCGCCGCGACGATAACCGCGGAGGACGGGCGCGCCGTTTCGCATTTGAACATTTCGCCGTTCATAAAATGGCTGCCGGGTTCGGACCCGGGCGATTTTTCATCGGACGGCGCCTCGGGTTCGACCTCGCAGGCGGCGAACATAATGGAGGCGGTCGATTCCGGCGCAAGGCTTCTTTTGATCGACGAGGACAGAAGCGCCACAAATTTTATGATACGCGACCGGCTGATGACGGAGTTGATCGAAAAGGAACCGATCGTGCCGTTCACCAGCCGCGTGCGCGAACTCGCCTGCGCGGGCGTCTCGACGGTGCTAGTTATCGGAGGGAGCGGCGAATACATCGGGGTTGCCGACAAGATCTATATGATGGACGAATTTAAGATTTTCGACGCGACAGACAACGCGAAGGCGCTTATGAAATCTATCAATCGGAAAGCTAACGGGGGCGAGCCTTGCGCCAGTTTTCGCGTCTCGCGGCGGATGACCGGCGAAGGCTTCACCTCCTACCCCGACGGAAGCGGGACGGAAAAGCTTTGCGTGAGCGATACGGGATTCGTCATATTCGGCGACGAGCGCGTCGACGTGCGCGGCCTGCACGACCTCGCGACCGGGGCGCAGATTTACGCGCTCGCGTTCATGCTGCGCTACCTCGCGCAAAAGGTTGACGACGGAGGCGAGCTTGAAAAGCTCGCGCTATCGATGCGCGGGATAAAAAAAGCCGGCGCCATCGGCCGGATAGACATAAAAAAGGAAGCGGACGATTTGTACGCCCGAATCGAAAGGGAAGGGATCGACTTTATCGGAACCGGCTTCTTTCCTTCGATGGAGCGTTTCCTCGACTTGCCGAGGAAGGCGGAGCTTTTCGCCGCGGTATACAGGATGCGTAAAACCGTTTGGGAGCCCGGCGAATGCGCGAAGCTGCCTTAGCTGGTATAATCGGAAAAAATATGCAAAGGGGCGCCAGATGAAAGACGGCGAATTGCAAATAGGGATAGTCGGCGCGGGTAACATCGCGCAAAACGCGCACATCCCGTCGTACCTTAAGAAAAAGGGAGTCAGGCTCGCGGCGGTTTACGACATAAACGCCGCGCGATCCAGGGATGTTGCTATAAAATACGGAATGAAAGACTGCGGGAGCCTCGAGGCGCTGCTTAGCATCGATACCCTTGACGCGGTCAGCGTGTGCACGTGGAACAACGGCCACGCCGCTTCGGCGATAGCGGCGCTTGACGCGGGCAAGCACGTCCTTTGCGAAAAGCCGATGAGCATGACCGTAGCCGAGGCGCAGGAAATGGAAAGAGCCGCGGCGAGAAACAAACGCGTGTTCATGATGGGCTTCGTCAGCCGCTTTAGGCCCGAGGCGAAATATATTAACGAAATGCGCGAACGCGGCGGGTTCGGCGATATATATTACGCGCGCACCACGATACTTCGCAGGCGCGGGACCCCGCTCGGCTGGTTCACCGACAAGGCGAAGTCCGGCGGCGGCCCGGTGATAGACATCGGAGTGCACATAATCGACGTGACATGGTACCTGATGGGCAGGCCGAAGCCGGTATCGGTTAGCGCTAGCGCGTACGGCGTTTTCGGCGACTACAAGACCAAGGGCGTGAGCCGCTGGGAGGCGTTCGACACGGACGACCTCGTATACAACGTGGAGGATTCGGCCGCGGGGACCATATCGTTCGAGGGCGGAAAGCGTATTAATTTCGACGTGAGCTGGGCGATAAACGGCGAGGCCGAGATGAACACGCACCTCTACGGCGAAAAGGCGGGCGCCGTGTTGTACCCGCTTAGGATATTCGGCGAAGACGCCGATTATCTGACCGACGTTTCGCCGGTCGTCGGCGGCGGGGATTGCTTCGACAACGAAATGTCGCATTTCGCGGACTGCGCGCGCGAGGGGCGCGAATCCATATCGCCGGCTAAAGACGGCGTCGCGATTCAAAAGATCCTTTGCGGCATATACGAATCGGCGAAAACGGGCGGGACCGTCTTGCTGTAGCGGCTTATTTGCCCGGGGGATTGCTTGGACTATCATTTAAAAAGCATTGAATGCGCGCTGGCGGAATTAAATTCGTCAATACAAGGGCTCGAGGCTGGCGAAGCCGCGGGGCGACTGGCGGATAACGGCCCGAACGAACTTGGTAAGCCTAAGCCCAAGGGACTTTTCATGCGTTTCATGGGCCAGCTTGCCAACCCGATGCTGCTCGTGCTGCTAGGCGCCGCCGTCGTTTCGGCCGCGATCGCGCTTACCGGAGGCGGCGACGCGCACGGTTTCGTCGATTCGGGAATAATTTTTTTAGTCGTAGCGCTCAACTGCGCGCTCGGGGTCCTGCAGGAGAGCAAGGCCGAGCGGGCGATAGAGGCGCTAAGCGCGATGAACGCCGCGACGGCAAAGGCACTGCGCGGCGGGACTTTCGCCGAGCTTAACGCTTCGGAGCTGGTCGCAGGCGACGTCGTCTTAATCGAATCGGGCGACGCGGTCCCCGCGGACCTGAGGCTTTTAAAGACGGCGAGCCTGCGCGTAGACGAATCCTCTTTGACAGGCGAATCATGCGAAGTCAGGAAGCAAACGGAAGCGCTTCAATCAGACGGCGAAGCCGTTTCTCTCGGGGACCGTTCGAACATGGCGTACATGGGGACCGGCGTCTCCTACGGCCGGGGGACCGGCCTGGTCGTCGCCATCGGAATGGCTACCGAGCTCGGCAAAATCGCCGGGCTCTTACAGACGACATCGGACGGCAAAACGCCGCTCCAAAAAAAGCTGACGCAGCTTAGCAAAGTCCTCAGCGCGGCGGTGCTTGGCATCTGCGCCGTCATATTCATAATAAGAATCGCCGGCGCAGGCTACATTAACGCCGGCGTTTTCATTTCAAGCTTCATGCTCGCCGTATCGCTTGCCGTCGCCGCGATACCGGAGGGACTCGCCGCGGTCGTGACCGTGGTGCTTTCAATCGGCGTAACCAAAATGGCGAAGCGAAACGCCATCGTGCGCAGGCTTACTTCCGTCGAGACGCTCGGCTGCGCCGAGGTTATATGCACCGACAAGACCGGGACGCTTACGCTAAACAAGATGACGGTCGTCGAGTTTTACGGCGACGCGGACGCGCTGGCCAAAGCGATGGCGCTTTGCAACGATTCGAGGCCAGGCCCCGACGGCTCGGTTAACGGGTCGCCTACGGAAACCGCGCTTGTCGCGTTCGCCCAAAGTCTTGGGTTCGACAAGAACGCGCTTGAGTCAGATTTCCCGCGCGTAGGCGAAATCCCGTTCGAGCGCGTCCGCAAGCTGATGACGACGGTGCACCGGGCAAAGCAAAGCGGCGGCGCGGCCGGCGATCGTTTCGCGCAGTACACCAAGGGCGCGCCGGACGAGGTGCTGAAACGGTGCGACTTTTACTTGGACGGCGGCGTTATAAAAAGCTTGACCGAATCCGAAAAGGTAAAGATTTCCGATGTCAACGCCCGATATGCGGGCAGATCGCTGCGCGTGCTCGCCTGCGCGCACAAAGAATGCGGGGGCGCTCCCGACGAAAGCGGGCTGACATTCATCGGGCTTGCCGCGATTTCCGACCCGATCCGGCCCGAGGTGGCCGCGGCGCTCGGCTCATGCAAGGCCGCCGGAATCAAAGTCGTCATGATAACGGGCGACCACGCCGCGACCGCCGCGGCGATCGCGGGCGAAATCGGTTTGCTTCCCGAAGGAGGCAAAGTTATCAATGGCTCCGAGCTCGATTCGTACTCAGACGCGGAGTTCGAAAAAATCGTCGGCGAAACGTTCGTGTACGCGAGGGTGCAGCCGGAGCACAAGGTGAGGATCGTCGAGGCGTGGCAAAGAAAAGGATTCGTCGCGGCGATGACCGGCGACGGCACGAACGACGCGCCCGCGATAAAAGCCGCCGACATCGGGATCGGGATGGGCGCGACCGGGACGGACGTGACGAAAAACGTCGCGGACATGGTGCTTGCCGACGATAATTTCGCGACGATCGTTTCGGCGGTTACGGAAGGCCGCCGGATCTACGACAACATTCGGAAGACGGTCCAGTTCCTGCTTTCGACGAACCTGAGCGAAGTGATCTCCGTCTTCGCGGCGACGCTTATCGGCTTCACGCTGTTCAAGCCGGTGCATCTGCTTTTCATTAATTTGGTGACCGACACTTTCCCCGCCGTCGCGCTCGGCATCGAAAATTCGTATTCGGGCCTGATGGAGCGAAACCCAAGGCCGCCTAAAGAAAGCGTCTTCTCGAACGGTGTCGGCGTAAACATATTGATCCAGGGGACGTTCATCGCGATGATAACGCTCGCCGCCTACTTCATCGAAAACGCCGCGGGCGGCCCCGAAAAAGCAATGACCTCGGCGTTCTTCGCGCTCTCGATGTGCGAGATCTTCCAGGCGTTTACGCTCCGCTCGCTTGACGTCAGCGTCTTCAAATTAAAAACGCGAAACAAGGCGCTTTGGGCCTCGCTCGCGTTTTCGCTTATGCTGACTTTTTCGGTGATCTACGTGCCCGTTTTAGCCGACGCCTTTTCGCTTAAGCCGCTTTCGCCGATTGAGCTCGCCGTCTCGACCGCGCTCGCGCTTTCGATCATCCCGATGGTCGAGGTCTCGAAATCAATTGGCGCGAGGCTTAGTGCAAGGCCGCTTTTACAACGGGCGAGTCAAGGCCGGTGACATTCGTTTAATTTATTCCCGCAGGCCCAAATGGTAAAGCTCCTCGTTTTGCAAATGCCTTTCATGGAACGTCAGCCCGTTTATTGGCGGCTTAAATGAAACCGCCTTAAGGTACTTTTCATCCGCGGCTTTCACGCAGCCTTCGCAAAGCCCTTCGTTATCGACGAGATACACGTCGTCCGTGTCCGATTCAAGCAGGACGCCGACCGGGTTTCCGGCGAACTTGTTTCCGCGTATTAGCGTCCTGTTGCCGGTCAGCTTCATGTCGTTTTTGCGAAATACTATTCCGCTCGTCCCGTTGTTTTCGATCGAGCCGTTTCTTATTTCGATGTCGGTGTCCCTGTAACCGATGTTGATCCCGTGCTCTTTGTTGTTTGACGCGGTAAAGTTGTCGAGCAGCGCGCGCGTCGCCCTGAAGCAAAAGAACAGGCCGTCCCTGCAGTTTTTTCCGACGGAATCCCTCACTACCATTCCGACCGTTCCGCTGCCGAGGTGGTACCCCGCCCCGGTGATCCCGTCGCAGACGCAGCGATCGACTACGACGTTCACGCACTGCTGCCACCCGATGCCCTCGCCGTTGTAGTCGCGGACCTCCATGTCGCAAACCGTCACGTCGCGCGCGCAGATGAAATATATGCCGGCGCCCCTGCAGCCGTCCATCAATATGTTTTCCTTCGCGTTGCCCTCAAGCCTCATCGATCCTACGCCGGCGTCTTTTATCCCGACCCCGCTCACGAGCGGGTAGACGGTCGTCGCGCGCGCCTTGTGGTAATGGGAGTAGTCGTTGTTGAGCATCCTGTCGATCACCAGGTTTTCGCCGATAATATCGGTGATTGTCGCAACGGTGGTATGGAACCCGTACTGGCCCTGGTTCATTATCAAAAGGCCGTCGCCGACGCAAAAGATTCCAGGGTCCTCGACCGGGACGTCGTAGTGGCCGTAGCCGGTCGACATGGTTAAAGACGACGAGACGCACGCGGGCTTGTACAGGACCGTGTCGGGGCCGCCGCCT
>WREB01000057.1 GCA_009779525.1 Defluviitaleaceae bacterium | reverse complement strand
CGGCGTTGAATACATCCAGATGCCGCTTACCAGCGTCCTCGTGACCAACGTGCTAGGCCTCTCGAAGGAAGGCGCCGCCGAGGAGGACGAAGACGGCGGTGAATCGACGATAACGCTTAACGGGACGAAGCTGCTCGTGGTCGACGACATCGAGATCAACCTGATAATTTCGGAGGAATCGCTGCTCGTTTACGGAGGAATCGTCGATACCGCCGACTCAGGCGAAAAAGCTATCGAGATGATAATCGAAAACGATTACGACATCGTTTTCATGGACCACATGATGCCCGAAATGGACGGAGTGGACGTCACAAAAATCGTTCGGAGCCTGCCGGGCGAAAAATACGCGAAGCTGCCGATCGTGGCGCTTACCGCAAACGTGGTCGGCGACGTCCGCGAAATGTTTTTGGAAAGCGGGATGTCGGATTTCCTATCGAAACCGCTCGAGCATTCCGAAATAGAAAGGGTCCTTAAAGAATGGCTCCCCGCGGAAAAATGGAACGGGGTCCGAAGCGGCGAGCCGAGCCCGGAAAGCGAACAAAATGGACGAAAACCAATATAAAATCCTTATCGTAGACGATTCGCGCCTAAACCAGGAAGCGCTGAGGCGCATCCTGAAGGATCTGTACGTGCTGGCGTTCGCCGAAACGGGGATCGAGGCGTTGGAAAAATCCATGATGGAAAATCCCGACCTCATCCTGCTCGACATAGTCATGCCCGGCATGGACGGATTCGACGTGTTGGTCGAGCTTAAGATAAACGAATCGACGCGCCAAATCCCGGTGATAATCATCTCCGGTATGTCCAAAGTCAAAGAGGAGGCCAAGGGCCTTTTGCTCGGGGCGGTGGATTACATCGCGAAACCCTTCCACGAACTGATAGTAAAGGCGAGGATAAAGACTCACCTCAGGATCGTTTCGCAGCTTCGGATAATCGAGCAGCTGAGCCTGATCGACACGCTTACCAACATATCGAACAGGAGGCAGTTCGACCATCACCTCAAGCGCGAATGGAGCTATTCGATCCGCGAGAAAAAAGCGCTTAGCGTAATGATGATAGACGTGGACTATTTCAAGGTATACAACGACACTTACGGGCACCAGCAGGGCGACGTCGCGCTTAAGTCGGTCGCCTCGGTCATCGAATCGTCGCTCAAGCGCTCGACCGACATCGCCGCAAGGTGGGGCGGCGAGGAGTTCGCGGTGCTGCTTCCCGGCGCGGACGCGGCCGGCGCGAAAAAAGTCGCCGAGGAAATAAGGAAGAACGTTGAGGAAACCATTATCCATTACGCCGACGGGGCCACGCAGCACAACGTGACGATCAGCGTCGGATTCGCGACGATGAAGCCGACTCCCGGCGACTATATCGCCGACATCATAAAGCAGGCGGACGACGCGCTCTACATCGCGAAGTCGCGGGGAAAAAATAAGGTCTGCTCAAACAAGGACTGACGGAAGGGTGTTGACGTGTTTTCCGATCTGATGGAAAGCGTGACCAATCTTGAGATATTTACGGGTTCGGTCGCGGATTATTTCTCCGGGCTCAGCATAAGCAGCGTCGTCATGACGATCCTCGTCGCGTTTATGCTGGTCGGGCTTATCGACAAGCTTCGGGGCAACAAGCGCGGCTACGGCGAGCGATTCGACGCGGGGTTCCACGCGATGGGGGACCTGGCGCTGGCAGTCGTCGGCATCATCGCGATATCTCCGGTGCTGCTTCGCGTGCTTTCGCCGGTGGTCACGCCTTTATACGAATTAATCGGGGCTTCACCCGCGATGTTTCCGGGGTCGCTTCTCGCGCTCGACATGGGCGGGTACGCCATGGCTTCGCAGCTGGCGGGCGATAACGTCGCCGCGGGCAATTACGCCGGAATCATAGTCGCCTCGATGATGGGGATCACGCTTTGCTTTACCATCCCTTACGCATTGACCGTCATGAAAAAAGAAGACCACTCGCTTTTCGCGACGGGGGTTTTGCTTGGCGTCGTGACGCTTCCGGTCGGATGCCTTTTAGGCGGGCTCGCCATGGCGGCGACTTCGGCCCCGATGCCTTTCGGCGAACTGATATTAAACACGCTTCCGGTGATCCTGCTTGCCGCGGTCGTCGGAGTCGGACTCATATGGAAGCAGAGCAGGATGCTTAAGATATTCGCGGGCTTCGGCAAGGGCGTTACGTTCATCGCGTCGGTCAGCCCGGGAATCGCGATATTCCAATACCTTACCGGTATAAGGCTTCCCCTGTTTTATCTGATGGTCGAGCACGACGAGGTGCTGGGCGGCGTCCCGCTAGAAATAGGGCTGCTGCTCGTCGGGCTTATCGCGATCGTGCTTGCCGGCGCGTTCCCGATGATCCTATTTCTCAACAGAAGGCTCGGGAAGCTGATGAGCAAATTTGGCGAAAAAACCGGAATCAACGGCGAGGCGTCCACGGGACTTCTCACGCAGCTTGCGAGCAGCATCCCGGTATGGAGCGTAATCGGCACGATGGATAACAGGGGAAAGCTTTTGAACGTGGTTTTCGCGGTTTCGGGCTCGTTCGTTTTGGGCGACGTGCTCGCATTTACGGGAGGCGCTAACGCCGAAATGGTCTTCCCCGTGATCGTAGCGAAACTCTCCGGCGGCTTGCTTGCCGTGTTGATGACGGTCTTTTTGTTAAACAAAAAAATCTTAAAATACTGAGAAGAGGATTCACATGCGTCATTTCGGCGTAACGGCAAGGGGGCTGCGCCTCCCGATCATATCGAAGGGCGATCCGCTGACGGATATTATCACCGAAGAACTTCGCGCCGCCTCCGAAAGCGAAGAGCTCAAGATTTGTCCGGACGACGTCATTGCCGTCACCGAGGCGGTCGTAGCGAAGGCGCAGGGAAGCTATGCGACTCTCGACCATATAGCGCGGGACGTGAGTGAAAAGTTTCCGGGCGGTACCGCCGGGATCGTATTTCCCATCATGTCGAGGAATCGCTTTTACAACATACTCAAGGGGATCGCTCGCGGCCTTTCGCAAGTCTACATACTCCTGTCATGGCCGGACGACGAAGTCGGAAACCCCGTGTTCGATAAAAGCAGGATCGACGAAATCACCGACGCGCTCCCGCCGGGTCCCGTTCCGTCGGAAGTCTTCAAAAAAATTGCCGGAGTATTCAATCATCCGTTCACCGGCGTCGACTACATATCCCTCTACGAATCCGTCGGTAGCCACGTGAAAGTATATCTTTCAAACGACCCGCGCGACATATTGAAGCTGACCCCGCACGCGCTCGTTTCGGAAATACACACGCGCAACCTGACGAAGGCGAGGCTTGTAAAGGCGGGCGCGAAAACGGTTTATACTCTCTCCGACATCCTCTCCGCCCCTGTCGGCGACGGCGGGTTCAACCCCGATTACGGGGTGCTCGGCTCAAATATCGCCACCGACGAATTGCTGAAGCTTTATCCGAGGGAATGCGATTCGTTTATTTCCGAGTTGAGTGAAAAAATAAGCGCGTTCGCGGGATGTAATCCGGAGATTATGGTCTACGGCGACGGCGCGTTCAAGGACCCCGCCCGCGGAATTTGGGAATTGGCGGACCCGGTGGTTTCGCCCGCGTACACCAGGCGCCTCGGGCTTCTACCCGACGAAGTAAAGATAAAGATGGTGGCGGACCAATACCTGGGAGATCTTCGCGGCAAGGCGAAGACCGAGGCGGTCAAAGAATTCATCCGCAACAGGACCGGCGAAAACATCTACAGCGAAGGGACGACACCGCGCATGTACGCGGATTTGCTCGGAAGCCTCTGCGACCTCATGAGCGGAAGCGGGGAAAAGGGTACGCCCGTCGTTTGGATAAAGGGATATTTCGACAGCTACGCCGACGAATGATATGGAAAAAATAGTCGAAAGCCTGATGCGGATAGAAAAAGCGGCCGACGCGGCGCAGGCGAAATTCAACGAAGAGCGTTCGCGCCATCCCGAGACGATCGAATCGGAAATCAAAAAGATCAAGCGCGAAATAAACGAAAAAACCGAAATGGCGATCGAACGCCTGCGGGCTGAGTCCGAAGCCGAAACCGAATCCGAAATAATATCGATCGGCGGACGCTACGAGGCGGCGTCAAAAAAAATAGAGGAAGCCTTTACCATTAACGGCGACAGTTGGATCGAAACGATTATCGGGCGGATCCTTTGCGATACGAAGCGCTAAATACGAAACTTCGAGTCTTAACCGGAAGGCTTTTTACGCGCGCCGACTACGAGGCGATGTGCAAATCGGGTTCGATTGCCGAAATTTGCTCGAGGATACGCGAAAACGATTCGTACCGGAGCGCGTTGGAATCGCTTGGCGCTTCCGAGTTGCGCAGGGGGCAAATAGAGCGCCGGCTTTCGCAGGCGCTTTTTGGCGAATATGAACGGTTAATCAAATATGTAAGCGACGGCGCCCTCCGCGAATACCTCTCCGCTTTTTTTTTGAGGCACGAGTTTTTTATCATAAAATCGCTGCTTGGCGCGGTTTACGGAAACAAGCCCGCCGCGTACGCGCCTTCGGAGCTTAAGTCGCTGCTAAAAAAACTGCCGGTGGACGCCGCGAAACTCGCTTCAGCAAAAACGGCGCAGGATTTCATTTATGAGCTTAGGTCGACGGATTTCCACAGCCTGTTGGCCGACGCTTACGCCAAGCGGCCCACGCCGTTTGAATTGGAACGGCAGTTGGATTTATATTACTACATGCATTTATGGAAAAAACGCGAGAAACTCCCCGACAAGCATAACCGCGAAGCGATGAAAAACATAAACGGCGCCGAGATAGACCTGCTCAACATAATTTGGATCTACCGCCTAAAAAAATACTACGGTTTCGACGGGCCCAGGATATATCCCTGCCTCATACCGGTCGGCCTAAAGTTAAACGGAGCGTCCCTCAGAAGGATGGCCGACGCGGGAACGGTAGACGAATTAACGGACGAAATCGCCTCCGGCCCGTACCGCGACGTTTTTTCCCCGACGGGCTTAAATTGGCCCGAGCGCGCGTTCGCGGTCGCGATGCGCCGAATATGCAAATCGGAATCGAGGAAAAGGCCCGAATCCCTTTCATGCCTAATCGGTTATATATCATGCAAAGAAATGGAAATTAACCAAATCATCAAAACGATCGAATGCGTCAGGTATATGGTCGCGCCTGAAGCCGCGTTCGGGTACATCATTTAACGAAAAGGTCGTCGGAGCTTTATGGTCGAAAAAATGAAATTTATCAGCGTGACCGGCAACGAAAGCGATATGGGCCGCGCAATCGAAAAATACCTTTCCCGCCGCGAAATCCAATTCGAATACCCGGCAAGAAGGCTTAAACTCGAGGAAGGGCTTAAACCGTATTCGGGCGTTAACCCGTATTCGGAGGCGCTCTATAAAACGGATGTATTCGCCGAAGCGCTCGGCCGAAACTTTACCAAAAATCCCGGCGCCTTAGCGTCGATTTCGGGCGAAGAGGCGCTTAAACGCGTCGAGGAGGCGTACGCCGCCTACGAAAAACGCGACGTCGCGCTGCACGAGATCGAAAGCAAGCGGGACGCGATCTCAAAATATATGGGCGAATTGAATAATTTTACTTCGCTCGACGTGGACTTGAGGGAATTGGAAAGCTTCAAGCGCATCGAGTACCATTTCGGAAAGCTGCCGCTCCAAAATTTCAAGCAATTTGAAAAGTTCCTTTACGACGATTCGGAAATAATTTTTTTGCAAAGCCACGGCGACAGCGAATACATATGGGGCGTCTACTTTACGCCCGCGTCCAAGCGCGACAAAGTTAACCCGATTTTTTCGTCGCTTCATTTCGAACGCGCCGCGATCGATAAACCGCCGGACGGCGATACGCTTCCGATGAATCCTGCGGCGGCCATGCGTTACTGGCAGAAAGAGCTTGAAGGCGTTGAAGCCAGCATTAAGAGCATGGCGGGGCATACGCTTGACGGCCTTCCGTTCGGGATCGACGGGTTGGTCGAAGCTTGCGCGAGGGTCAGGGAGCTTCACGAAGTCTTCGACATAAGAAAATTCGCGGCGGTGACGGAAAAAAACGAATTTATCTTCGTGGGCTGGATGCCCGGGGACGAAGCTGATTCGCTTGAATCCGAGATGGCCGGCGACGAGATAAAGTTTCTGTCGCGTTTCGCCGAAACCGGCGGCGGAGAAGACGAAAACCCGCCGACGAAATTAAAGAATCCTCCGCTTATTCGATTCTTCGAATTCTTCACGAGGATGTACGGGATACCCGTCTACGGCGAAATCGACCCGACGCCGGTGATGGCGGTGACGTACACCCTGCTTTTCGGGCTTATGTTCGGCGACGTCGGGCAGGGACTCGTCGTCGCCGCGCTGGGCATTTTCGTCTATAAAAAATATAGGACCGGATTCGGCGGAATAATCGCGGCGGCAGGCATATCGGGCGCGCTGTTCGGCTTCATGTACGGAAGCGTTTTCGGATTCGAGGAAATACTGCCCGCCATATGGCGCAGGCCTTCCGAAGACATCAACGGAACGCTCGTTTTCGCGATTGTCGCCGGGGTTTGCATAATAATCATATCGATGCTTATACACATGACGAATGCGCTTAGGCTCAAACAGTACGGCGCTTTCGTCTTCAATCCGAACGGCGTCGCGGGTTTCATTTTTTACGGCGCGGTATTTTATTTGGTATACCGAAGCGCGTTCGAGGGGATGCAGCTAAAAAACACGGACGTCATGCTCGCCTGCGTGCCGCTGGTTTTGGTCGCGCTTAGGGAGCCGATCGTAAAGATCATCAGGCGGGAGAAAAAAATCAAGGAGGGCGGCGCGGGAATGTTCGTTTTCTCGATTTTGATGGAAACGGTCGAAACGCTTCTGACTTACGCCACCAACACGATTTCGTTCATCCGCGTGGGCGCGTTCGCAGTCAGCCACGCGTGCATCATGGGCGTCGTGATGACGCTTTCCCAAACCGCGGCGGGCACGCGCAACGTGCTTGTCATAGTTGTCGGCAACATCGTCGTGTTAGGCATCGAGGGGCTTCTCGTAGGTATACAGGCGCTAAGGCTGGATTTTTACGAGGTCTTCAGCCGGTTTTACAAAGGCGGCGGCCAATTCTTCAAGCCCCACCGGACCGGCGGCGGCGACAGCCGCGCTATGCCCAGATAATTTATTTAAACGAAAACAATCGAAAGGTTGGTTAAAATGACCGCATACTTTTTATTCGCGCCGATCCTGCTAAGCGTGGCTCTTCCGGTT
>WREB01000056.1 GCA_009779525.1 Defluviitaleaceae bacterium | reverse complement strand
TTCGGCAAAGAAGTCGAGTGCTATCTCACCGATGAAGCCATCGTGCTTCGTCCGCTTATGGATTCGGACGACAGCTTTACCACGGAAATATTGAAAGATTTGGTTTCGCAGGGGTTTAGCGGCGAAGAATTGATTGAAAAATTTACCGAAAAAAAAGCAAATATAAAAAAAGCGGTAGGCATGTTAATCGACGAGGCTGACGAAATAGCCGAGGGTAACCGTAAAGGCGCGTCAACGAAAGATATTTTCGGGGAAGACTAATTGATGTTCGAAGTCAATTACACCAAAGCCGCCGAACGGTACTTGAAAAAAATCAATGACAAGAAACTCCTCGAGGCGTTTAAAACGGCGATAGGCAAATTAATAATCGATCCCTATGTCGGCGTTTTAAAGACCGGCGACTTGCGCGGCATCTATGGATTCGACGTAAGATACGGCGGAGTGAACTACGAACTGGCATATAGGATTTATGATAAAAGCAATCGGCTGATCGTCGTGCTTCTTGCCGGAACGCGCGAAAATTTTTATGACGAATTGAAGCGATTGATTAAATAACGGAAATTTACAATCGCGCGCATCATTACCGCAAAAATTTAAAAACGAATGGAACGAAATGTTAATTAAAAGCCGTGTAAAAAACATATCCTTACGGGCAAAGAAAAACCCCGCGTTCGCGGGGTTTTTCTTGTTCCGACTCAAAAGGGGCTCGAACCCTCGACCTCCGGCGTGACAGGCCGGCGCTCTAACCAACTGAGCTATTGAGCCAAGTTTTGCGGCGTAGGCGATTATATACAACCGGGCGCCTTCGTGTCAATCCGATCGACCAATTTGATAAACGCGTTTTATTACGCGTTGGGTTGCGGGCCCTTCCGCTGCACTTCCTTGCCGAAATTGATAAAGCTCATTTTCGTCGAACATTCGATCCGGGAAGTTACGCCCGGCAGGCGGCTGCCGTTTGGGTTGGCCATGTTTACCCTCATGTCGACGCGAAGTATCTTCGACGTGGATTTTTCTATGTGGAACACGTAGCCCGCGTCGATGTCCATCGTCTTTAGCATGTTGCGGGCGAACGCCTGGGCGATTGTAAGCTGCAGCTCGGTCATCTGGTCCGCGGCGGGCCCGAGCAGCCCGCGAACGTCATTCGTAAGGCTTTCCGACAGGACGGCGTACTGCTCGCGGCTGATGTCGACGCGGACGGTGTTACAATCTTTTCCGCCCACTATTGAATCCTTGCCGAACGTCATATATCGCGAGTAAATGTCGAGCCGTTCGCTGTTTATAAGCTCAAGCATGAAGAAGATGTCCATCGCGCCAAGCGAAACGAATTTCGGGATCATCGCCACAACGTCCTGCCTGACCCAATCGGTTTGCGGATTCGAAGTTTTTATGAAAACCGACTCGCTGGAAAGGACGATCTCGGTCCGTTCGGACCAGGGCCCGCTGACCGGGATGCGCGTCGCGTTGTCGAGCCGCCTGCTTTCGAAACGCAGGTACGTCTCCGCCGCGCCAAGATCGTAGCCGGCGACGGAATAATATAAGATATTTTTATTCGTTTTCCCGTCTTCCGTCTCAAGCAGTTCGACGATCGAGTCGCCGTTAAGCGAAAACACGCCGTCGCCGTGCGTCGCGTTGCGCGCGGCGACGAAAACCGCGTACGCCTCGTTACTTGAAGCTCCAACCGGCGGGGCGACCGAAAAGACAAGCGCCGCCGAAAGTATGCAGGCAATGAACCGCTTCATGGTTAAACCCTTCGCGCTATAATTATGTTAAGAGTCGCTTCGCCAATTGTTATCCATTTTCGCACAGCCGGCCATGCGGCCGCCTCAACTGCATAATACCATACTTTGCGGCGTTGTGCTATTATTAGGCGGCGATTCGCGCGAAGGGCGGATGACAATGGAATCAAAGGTAACCGAACGCTTCCTCAGGTACGTAAGGTTCGACACGCAGTCTTCCTACGATTCGAAGACATATCCGTCGACGCCCAAGCAGCTCGATTTCGCGAAAACATTAAGAAGCGAATGCGAGTTTATAGGCATGGAGTGCGTCAGGCAGGACGCCAACGGCTACGTGACGGCAAAGCTTCCGGCAAGCGCCGGCTGCGAGGGTTTGCCCGCGATCGGCTTCTTCGCGCACATGGACACCTCGCCGGACTCGCCGGGCGGCGGCGTCAACCCCAGGATCGTCGAGGCGTACCCCGGCGGCGAAATAAAGCTTGGCGGTTCGGTTTCAATTTCGCCGGAGGATTTTCCGCACCTAAATAACTATGTCGGGCAGGACCTGGTCGTATCCGACGGAACGACGCTTCTCGGTGCGGACGACAAGGCCGGCGTCGCCGAAATCATCACGGCGATGGAATTTTTAATAGAAAATCCGAAAATTGAGCACGGCGAAATAATGGTCGCGTTCACTCCGGACGAGGAAATCGGCAAGGGTGTCGACCGGTTCGACATCGCGGCGTTCGGCGCGGACTACGCGTACACGGTCGACGGCGACGAGATCGGCGTGCTCGAATCCGAGACGTTCAACGCCGCCAGGGCGGTCTTCGAAATTAAAGGGAAAAGCGTCCATCCGGGCTACGCGTATAAGACGATGATAAACGCCGGGCTTATCGCCTCGGAGTTGATACAGGCATTCCCAAAATGCGAGGCGCCTTCCAAAACCAAGGACCGCGAGGGCTTTTACCACCTGACGAGCTTTTCCGGCGAAACGGGCGCGGCCCACGTCGTCTACCTGCTCCGCGACTTCGACGACGAGGGGATCGAGCGGCGCAAGCGGTTCGCGCAAGACGCGGCGGCGCTTTTAAACAACAAGTACGGGGCGGGCGCCGTCACGGTAAGCATAAAGGACGAATACGGCAACATGCGGGCGCTTTTGGCGAAGCAGCCGGAAATAATCGAGCGCGCAAGGAACGCGATGCTAAAGGCCGGCGTCGCTCCCGTCGACAAGCCGATACGCGGCGGGACGGACGGGGCGCGCCTGACGTTCATGGGGCTGCCCTGCCCGAACATCTTCGCGGGCGGCCATAATTTTCACGGGCCCTACGAGTACATTCCGGTCCCCTCGATGGAAGCCGCGGTCAGGGTGATCGTCAACATATGCGAGGCGGTTTGATCAAAATGAAGATGCGGCGACGGAGAGGGAGATGGATTTGAACGCGTACGACGTGCTTAAAGAACGCGGATTCATAGAGCAGTGCACCCACGACGAAGAACTTCGTAACTTGCTTGGAAACGAAAAAATTACGTTTTATATAGGCTACGACCCGACCGCGGACAGCCTGACGGTTGGCCATTACCTGACGCTCATGGCGCTTTCGCATATGCAGCGCGCCGGGCACACTCCTATTGTGCTTATGGGCGGCGGGACCGGAATGGTCGGCGACCCGACGGACAAGACTGAAATGCGCCGGGTTATGACGCGCGCGGAAGTCGCGCACAACGTCGCTTGCCAAAAAAAGCAGTTCGAGCGCTTCATCAGCTTTGGCGACGGCGGAGCGGTCATGGTCGACAACGCCGACTGGCTGCTTAAGCTAAACTACGTCGACTTCATACGCAACTACGGCGTGCATTTCAACGTCAACCGGATGCTTTCCGCCGAGGCGTACAAGGCGCGGCTGAAGCAGGGCCTCACGTTTTACGAGATGAACTACATGCTGATGCAGTCCTTCGATTTTTTGACGCTTTACCGCGACTACGGCTGCCGCCTTCAGGTTGGCGGCGACGACCAGTGGTCGAACATGATCGCCGGGATGGAGCTGATCCGCAAATGCGAAGGCGCGAGTTCCTACGTGCTTACATTCACGCTCCTCACCACCTCGGACGGCGTCAAGATGGGCAAGACGGCGGGAAACGCGGTTTGGCTCGACGCTTCGCGGACTTCGCCGTACGAATTCTTCCAGCACTGGCGAAACAGCGACGACGGGACCGTAATCAGAAACCTGAAGCTGCTCACCTACCTGCCGCTTGGCGAAATCGACGAGTTGTCAAAACTTGAGGGTTCGGGGCTTAACCGCGCGAAGGAAACGCTCGCGTACGAGGTGACAAAGACCGTGCACGGCGAAGCCGAGGCGAAAATGGCGCTCGATACTTCGCGGAACATTTTTTCGGGCGGCGCAGGCGGTTCGGGCGGCGATTCGATGCCGCAAACCACAATCGCCAAAAGCGAACTGGACGGCGGAATGAACATAATCGTGCTGCTGGAAAAAGCGGGCCTCATCGAATCGAGGGGGGACGGAAGGCGGCTAGTCGCGCAGGGCGGGATTACGCTTAACGGCGTTAAAGTCGGCTCGATCGACTTAAACGTCGCGCCGGATGATTTTAAGGACGGTTCGCTCGTCATCCAAAAGGGAAAAAAAGTCTTCCACAAGGTCGTCCTTGCTTGACGCAGACGACCGTCGAGATACGCGAGGCGAGGCTGCACGCGACCGCCGTCTACAAGACGCAGTACCCGGAAGGCGGACTGCTCGAATTCGCTTTCGCGGGCAAGTCAAACGTCGGCAAATCGTCCTTGATAAACGCTATGCTTAACCGGAACGCCCTCGCGCGCTCGAGCAAATCGCCCGGCAAGACGAGGACCATCAATTTTTACGAGGCGGATTTTTTAATAAAGCGAGACGGCGGCGCGCAAAACGAAGGCGCGAAGCTGCTTTTCGCGGACCTGCCCGGCTACGGCTACGCGAAGGTTTCCAAAAGCGAGTCGGCTAAATGGGGGGCGATGGTCGAAAAATACCTTAAGGGGCGCGAACCGCTGAAGGCGCTCGTGCTGCTCCTCGACATCAGGCACGAGCCCGGCGACAACGACAGGATGCTCGCCGAATGGTGCCTCCATTACAAAATCCCGGTGATACCGGTCGCGACGAAAAGCGACAAATTAAAAAAAAGCCAGCTGTTAAAATATTTGTCGGCGGTCCGGAAGGGCATCGGGTCGGAGGCTAACCCGATCGCGTTTTCAAGCGAAACCAAGGACGGGCGCGCCGAGCTTTGGTCCGCCATTCTGGACAGGGCGGGCCTCGGCGTGATATAATGCGCGTCATGGAAACGGGGGTATTATATGTCCGATAAGCCGGACGGCGTGGTGGTCGGCGAGATATACGCCGGCAAGGTGTTGAAGTTGAAGCCATTCGGCGCGATCGTTTCGCTTCCGGGCAACGCGCCCGGCCTCGTGCACATATCGCAGATAGCAAACGGCTTCGTGCAAAACGTCGGCGACGTGCTCGCGGTCGGCGACGAAGTCAACGTGCGCGTGCTTACTAAGGACGCCGCGTCCGGCAAAATATCGCTTTCGATGAAGGATTTGCCCCAATCCATTTTCGAGGAGGAGGACTACGAGGAGGACGAGGACGGCAACTACTCGGGCCCCGCCCCCGTAATCACCGCGGCGCAGGCCGCTTCCTTCGAGGAAAAGTTCAAGGCGTGGCAGAAGATTTCAAACGAGCGCATCGCCGGCTTAAATAAAAGGAACAAAAGAAGGTAAGGTACTTGCCGCCCTCGACGGGGCGGTTTTTATTTGAGGAGGAAAAAATGACGCTGAAGGATCGCTATTCGAAATACTTTAAGGTAGGCGCGGCGGTTAACGCGTATTCGATCGAAAAGCACGCGGATTTGATCACCGCGCAGTTTAGCACGATTACTTGCGACAACGCGTTAAAGCCGGATGGCGTGACGCCGGACGGTATCAACTACGATTTTTCGACCGCCGAAAAGCAGATCAAATTCGCGCGTGAAAACGGCATGGAGTGCCGGTTGCATACGTTGGCCTGGCACATCGCGACGCCCGACGCGATGTACGCGGGCAAAACGCGCGAGGGCGCGATAGAGATGATGGATTCGCATTTTGGTAAAATGGCCGGGGCGTTTAAGGACCCGTCGGCGGTCGACGTGGTTAACGAGGCGATCGAGGACAGCGGTGAAATGATGCTGCGGGACACCCCGCTTAAACGAATCATCGGCGAGGATTACGTCGACATAGCGTATAAACTCGCGCGCAAGCATTTTCCTAAAACGCCGCTCGTATTTAACGATTACAATGAATGCGACGCGATAAAATCAAAAAAAATCCACGCCTACATTAAAGGCATGAAGGAGCGCGGCGTCCCGGTCGACGCGGTCGGCTTCCAGTCGCACCACAACGTATACGAACCGGCCCTCGACGACGTGAAGCGCGCGTTCGACCTGTTCTCAAGCCTCGGCGTCAGAATTCAGGTTACGGAACTCGACGTGAGCCTTTACAAATGGGGCGACGAAAACAGGTACGAATCGCCGCCGAAAGAACTCATGAAAAAACAGGAGGATTACTACGCCGGCCTGTTTTCGATATACCGCGAATACGCGGAGCTGCTCGATTCGGTCACTTTCTGGGGCGTCTGCGACAAGGAAAGCTGGCTCAACTATTGGCCGGTAAACGGAAGGCGCAACTGGCCGCTCCTTTTCGGGGACGGCTGCGAGGAAAAGGGCTGCTATAACCGCGTCATAGATTTTTAATCGTCCGCTTGAACAAATAAGCCTTCATCTTGCTTATCACGTCGTCGAAGTCGAGCGGCTTTCCGACGTGGTCGTTCATGCCCGCCTCGAGGCAGCGCTCGACGTCTTCCCTGAAGACGTTCGCGGTCATCGCGATGATCGGTACGCTTTTCGCGTTTGGCGCGTCCGAGTGGCGGATTTGTCTCGTGGCTTCAAAACCGTCCATTTCGGGCATCTGAACGTCCATGAAGACCATCTGGTACCTTTCGGGGTTTTCGGTGAACATCCGCACCGCCACCGCGCCGTTTTCCGCGCACTCGATGACGACGCCCGTCGGTTCGAGCAGCGAGCGGACTATCTCGCGGTTTATCTCGACGTCCTCCGCGAGCAGTACAGTGTAGCCGCTGAAGTTTTCCATACGGGCCGACGCGTCGTCCGCGTCCTGCGCTTCGTTGATTCCAAGGCATTCGTTAATCGCGTCGACGATGAACGAAGGGAAAAGCGGCTTGGGTATAAACTTGTCGGCGCCCGACGCAGTCGCCTCCTCCTCGATCGCGTTCCAGTCCATCGAGGAAAAAATCGTTATAATCGAGTTGCCCGGCGCCTTTCGCTTGAGCATTTTGGATAAATCGCCGCCGTTTATTCCGGGAAGCACCCAGTCGACGAAGTATATGTCGAAAAATCCCTCGTTTTCTATTATCCGCAATGCTTCCTCGCCGCTTTCGGCGACCGCGCAGTAAATGCCCAGGTTCGCGGAAAGCGCCCTAAAAAATTCGCG
>WREB01000055.1 GCA_009779525.1 Defluviitaleaceae bacterium | reverse complement strand
CGCATTTGTAGAAGTTGGCGGCGATCTCGTGGCCCGCCGTAAATCCGATCGGCCCGTAAAGCTTCTCGAAGAATTTGAACGGCGCGAAATATTCCATTCGCCAGGCCGGGCTGCTTATGTACGGCTTGATCTTTATCATCGCGTAGGTTTCGCCGGATAAAAGCTCGCGCTTGAATATGTTTTCGCCGAAGCCCGCGTGAAGCGTCCCGAGCGGGTTTATCTCGAAGTTTACGTAGTTTTTCGAGGCCTGCGGGCTTGGGTTTACGAACCATTCGACGCAGCTGTCCTGGCAGACGGAGCTGTTTGGCTCCGTGTTTACCGCGAGAATGTGTTCGTCCTCCGCTTCGAAGCGGACGTGGAAGCCTTCGCGGCTATGGAATAGTTTAAACGTTACCTTCGGTTTGTAGCCCGTCTTGTCCCACGGAAAATTTGCGATCGGGTTTTCTTCGACCGTTTCCCAAACCTCGGGCGTAACCGGGAACACTGCGTCCCTGAAGCATACCGTTTTCATCAAAGCACCCCTCAATCGATCAGTTTATAGTTTATGTCCCATTCCTTCGCGTACGCGTGCGCGGCCGAATCCTTCTCGCAGTGGATGAGCAGGTCCGGGCAGCCCTCGAACGCGTGGTTTTGCCTTTCCGTTTCGCCGGAAAGAAACCTTCCCGGGGTCCGTTCTGATGAAATCGACTCGACGCTTTTCGGTATGCGCGCCGAAATCAATCCCGCGCTGTTTCGAAACGCGAAACTTCCGATTGACTTAAGCCCCTCCGGCAATACTATTTCGCGCAGATTCAAGCAGCCGTCGAAGGCCTCGTCGCCGATTGTTTCGACGGTCCCGGGGATCTCGACGGACGCCAGGCTTTCGCAGCTCGCGACCGCCCTGTAGCCGATCTCCGTAAGAGACGCGGGCAGCGACAAAGAAGTAAGGTTCTTGCAATTCGCGAAGGCGCCGGCGATATTTTTAACGCCGTCGGGGACGGAAACCCGGATCAATTTGCCGCAGCCCGAAAACGCGCCCTTTATGTTTTTTACGCCTTCCGGGATTTCGATTTCTCCAAGCGCGGCGCAGCCTGCGAAGGCGCCGCCGATGCATTCGATTCCGCTTGGGATGTTGGCTTTAACCAATGAGGCGCAGTTGGCGAACGCGAACCATCCGATTTCGGTTAAGTTTTGGGGAAGGACGGCTTCCGTCAGCCCAACGCAGCCCGCGAACGCCCATTTGCCGATCATGACGATTCCTTCGGGAACCGTAAGCCCGGTTATGTTTCTGTTTCCCTCAAACGCGCGGTTGGCGATTGAAGTTACCGGAAGGCCCATCGCAAAACCCTCAAGCGCTATCTTTCCCGAGGCGCGCCGCCCGTTTGACGCTTCGGCGTGACTCCCGCCTTCGCAAACGGCATACTTCACGCCGCCGACAATCGTTTTTTTAGCGAATATTTGAAGCGCCGAAATCCCCTCCCGTCCAGGTGACGGCTTCGTTTAAATAATACCATTAAAGGCGCGGGGTTTGTTGGAATTGCGCGGCGCGAAAACGGGAAAAGGCGCAGCGCATTAGTCCGCGTCGCGGGCGGGTTTGCATGCGGCCCGGTTCGGGTATAGAATAGGGATAATATTATCGGCGCGTTCTATAAATTATGACGGGCGGCGAAAGGGTTACCTGATGGCGGAGCAATCGGGCGGCGCGCTAACCGGCGGCGGCAAGATCGCAACTAGGTTCAGGAACATAAATCTGTTCATGCTCGTGCTGATTCTAGTCTTAATTATCAGCATGGCTACCATCATGGTCATTTCCGTCGCAAACAAGGCGTCTGAAAATTTCGCGTTCTTCTATTCCCTCGAGGCGGTCGACAAATTTAACCTCAACATCAGCCGCGACCTCGCGCTCGTGCAAAAGGTGGCGCGCTCGAAGGCGGTGACCGACTGGTTCGCCGACGAAGACGATCTTGAAAAACGCGAGGCCGCGTACGACGAGATGATGGACTACATGGGCCTGCTTTTAAGCGGCGAACTCTATTTCGCGATCAACGAGTCGCTTAACGAATTTTCGATCACGGGCGGCACGCTGGAAGAATTTTTGCCGTTCGACGTGCTGCTTCGGGACGACCCTTACAACGAATGGTATTTCGGTTTGCTCGAGTCCGAAAACGAATTCGCTTACAACATCGACATAGATAAGGTGACGAACGAGCGCCGCATTTGGATAAACCACAAGGTGATCTCCGAGGAAGGGATCGTCGGCGTGTTTTGCGCGGGACTTCGCGTCGAGGAAATGCTGCAGTCGATGTTCGCGCGCTACGACGAGACCAACGTCAGGGGCTTCGTCATCGACAAAAATGGGGAGATCCTGCTCGCGAGCCATTACGGCGAGGAAATTTCCGAACGCGAGGGCAGGCACATAAGCGAGGAGAGCGAGGACCCCAACTTCATCGAGTTTATCGAGGATTACCTGTCGAAGATCGTGGGCTATTTCGAGCTGGGAATCGAGCCGGAGCTGACCGAGCTCCTCGACGGCCCGTACGGCTACGCCTCGGTCGCGCCGATCGCGAACTCGGACTGGATGGTCGTGACGTTTTTCAACAACAATTCGCTCTTCAGCACGGCGATACTGCTCCCGCTCGTCTTCACGCTGGTCTCCGCGTTCATCGTCTATACGCTCGCGAGCACGATTTTGACGCGCCGCCTCATCCTCGTTCCGTTGAAGAGCCTTACGGCAAGCGTTTCCGAAACGAAGGAAGACGAGGAGGCCGTGTTTGGCGGGAAGCGCGACGACGAATTCGGCGAGCTGGCCCGGATAATCCAAAAGGCTTGGAACCGCTTCAACGCGTCGAACGCCGAGCTGAGGCGGGCGACGAAGGACGTCGAGCAGCGCGACACGCTCCTTAGCGCGGTCAACAACGCGATTTCGCTGCTGCTGCAGGCCGAGGTCGACAAGGATAAATTCAACGACGCGCTCCTTCAAAGCATGGGGATGATGGCGAACGCGGTCGGGGCGGACCGCGTCTATATATGGAAGAACCAGGATTTGGAAGGCAAGCTATACTGCACCCAGCTCTACGAATGGTCGGAAGGCGCCGAGCCCCAGCAGGGCAACACGTACACCGTCGACATTTCGTACGACGAGCACATGCCGGGCTGGCGCGAAAAATTCGAGCGCGACGAATGCGTCAACGGCATCGTAAGCTCTATGTCGCCCGAGGAGCAGGAGCAGCTCGCTTCGCAGGGCATCATATCGATACTCGTCGTCCCGGTCTTTTTGCACAGCAGGTTTTGGGGGTTCGTCGGGTTCGACGACTGCAGCACCGAGCGGTTCTTCAACGCCAACGAGGAATCGATACTCCGCTCGGGCAGCCTGCTTATCGCTAACGCGCTGCTACGTAACGAGATGACGCAGGACCTCGAGTCCGCGCTTGATAAGGCCAAGGCGGCGAGCCAGGCGAAGGGAAATTTCCTCTCAAACATGAGCCATGAGATCCGTACCCCCATGAACGCGATCGTCGGTATGACGACGATCGGCAAGTCGGCGCGCGACTCCGAAAAAAAGGACTACGCCTTCGACAAGATCGAGGGCGCCTCGTCCCACTTGCTCGGCGTCATCAACGACGTGCTTGACATGTCGAAGATCGAAGCTAACAAGTTCGAGCTTTCCAACATGGACTTCGACTTCGAAAAGATGCTGCACAAGGTTTCCAACTTCATTGGCTTCCGAGTCAACGAGCGCAGCCAAAAATTTACCATAAACTTGGACCCGCGGATCCCGCAGCGGCTAATAGGCGACGACCAGCGGCTCGCGCAGGTGATAACCAATTTGCTGTCCAACGCGACCAAGTTCACCCCCGAAGAGGGCGCGATAATACTCAGGTTAAAATTCGCGGGCGAGGACGACGATTCGGTCACGCTTAAAATCGAGGTTTCCGACACCGGAATAGGCATCAGCCCCGAGCAGCAGGAGCGGCTTTTCATTTCGTTCGAGCAGGCCGAAAGCAGCACCTCGCGCAAATACGGAGGCACCGGGCTCGGGCTCGCGATCTCCAAGCGGATCATCGAGCTGATGGGCGGCGACATCTGGATCGATTCGGAGCTGGGAATGGGCGCGACGTTCATCTTCACGGTCAAGCTCGGACGCTCCGCCAGCGAATTCGTCGAGCACGCGCAAAGCGCCAGCCTTAAAGGCGTGCGCATTTTAGTCGTGGACGACGAACCCGAGACGCTCGAATACTTCACGTCGCTTTCCGAACGGGTCGGATATATATGCGAAACGGCGCGAAACGGCGGGAAGGCGCTTGAGATGCTATCCGCGAATCCGGGCTACGACATATGTTTCGTCGACTTCATGATGCCGGAAATGGACGGGATCGACCTGACAAGGTTAATCCGCGAAAAGATCCCCGAGGATTCCGCGATAATCATGATTTCGGCAAATGATTTCAATGAAATCGAACGCGAGGCGAGATCGGCCGGCGTGAGCGGCTTCCTTCCGAAGCCTATTTTCCCTTCGGATATAATCGACGCGATAGCCAGGCACGCGGGCGCGGGAAATGCCAAGGCCGGGGACGGAGCCTGCGACGACGAAGCCGACTCCTTCGAGGGGCACACGATTTTGCTAGCCGAAGACTTGGAGATTAACCGCGAGATCGTTATCGCCCTCCTCGAGCCGACGAAACTCGTCATCGAATGCGCGGTCAACGGCCTCGACGCCGTAAAAAAATTCAACTCCTCGCCCGAGCGCTACGACATGATCTTCATGGACTTGCAGATGCCCGAGATGGACGGCCTGACCGCGACGCAGCACATCAGGTCGCTTGACCTGGCGCGCGCGCCCGAGATACCCATCGTCGCGATGACCGCGAACGTTTTTCGGGACGACGTGGAAAAATGCCTGGCCGTGGGGATGAACGACCACATCGGCAAGCCGATCGACTACGGCGAAATGCTTCGGATGCTGCGAAAACATTTGCAGAAATAAAGCGCAGTTTGCAAAATCAAAAAAAACGTTGACGCCTTTTTTTAACGGCGTATAATACATGGCAATATAAGGCTTTGACGGAGAGAAAAATACCTTCGCTCGGTATTATCGGCGGCGGCGCCGGTGATTAGAGATGCTGCGTTTGGTGCAAGCAGCTGCCGAAAGGGTATATAAATACACTCCCGAGCCGATGCTTTGAAATTGAGTAGGAGCATACGGAGCGCCCTCCGTCATAGGGGCAGGGATTGTTTGATCCCGATGAGCGACGGTTTTTAACCGTAATCAGGGTGGTACCGCGGAAATGTATATTTTCGTCCCTGAGCGAGCCTTAGCTTGCTCGGGGATTTTTATTTTATCCAATTATAACTTATGGAGGAAAATGCGATGATTGCCGTATTAAAGCCAAGCGCGACGACCGAGCAGATCGAGAGCCTAACCGTATGGCTAAAGGACAGAGGGCTTGCGGTCCATACCTCAAAAGGCGAATTTTACACGATACTCGGCCTGATTGGCGACACAAGTCAAATTGATGCGGAATTATTGGAAAGCTTGGAAATGGTCGATTCGGTCAAGCGCATTTCCGAGCCGTTTAAGAGGGCGAACCGGAAATTCCATCCCGAAGACAGCGTTGTCGAGGCCGGCGGCATAAAGATCGGCGGCTCTCATTTTCAAATGATAGCCGGACCGTGTTCGGTGGAATCCCCCGAACAGATACTATCGATCGCGCAAAGCGTTCGCGCTTCCGGCGCGGCGCTTTTACGCGGCGGAGCGTTCAAACCGCGCACCTCGCCCTACGATTTTCAGGGGATGCGCGCGGACGGCATTGAACTGCTTTTGGAAGCGAAAAAGCTAACCGGAATGCCGATAGTAACCGAAATCATGAACGCGACCCATCTTCCGATGTTCGAGCAAGTCGACATTATTCAGGTGGGCGCGCGCAACATGCAAAACTTCGAATTGCTTAAGGAGCTCGGCATGACCCAAAAGCCCGTAATGCTCAAACGCGGACTCGCGAACACGCTAAAGGAGCTCCTTATGAGCGCCGAATACATCATGGCCGGCGGCAATCACAACGTTATTTTATGCGAGCGGGGAATCCGCACGTTTGAAACCTACACGCGCAACACGCTCGACCTTTCGGCGATACCGATGCTGCGCGACCTTACGCATCTGCCGGTAGTGGTCGACCCCAGCCACGCGACCGGGGTGGCGCGGTTGGTTTTGCCGATGGCGATGGCAGCGGTGGCGGCCGGGGCGCACGCTCTGATGATCGAAGTCCACAACGACCCCGTAAACGCGCTTTGCGACGGCGCGCAGTCGCTCACGCCGGAACAGTTCGCCGAAGTTTCCGCAATGGTGCGAAAGATACGCGAGGCGGTAGTTTCATGACTATAGGGATAGTTGGGCTCGGGCTGATCGGCGGCTCCTTGGCGAAAGCGTATAAGGCCGACGGCCACAAGGTTTACGGTTTCGACACGGACGCGGCGATCCAAAGCTTCGCGCAATTATCCGGCGCCGCGGACGGTGAGCTTGACGATGGCGCGATCGGCGGCTGCGACGCGATATTTATCGCGGTAAACCCCGCGGACGCGGTCAAGTACCTGGCAAACACCGCGCCCGCCATCGCGAAAAATACGGTTGTGATCGACTGCTGCGGGGTCAAGCGTTCCGTCTGCAAGGAATGCTTTCCGCTTGCGAACAAATACGGATTTACGTTCGTAGGCGGGCATCCGATGGCGGGAAGCCACAAGGCGGGTTTCAAAAACAGCCGCGCCGATCTGTTTAACGGCGCGTCCATGATCCTTGTTCCGCCCGTTTACGACGACCCGACTTTGCTTAGCCGGATAGAAAAAATAATAAAGCCCGTCGGATTCGGGCATTTGACCGTGACCACCGCCGAAAAGCATGACGAAATGATCGCGTTCAGTTCCCAAATGGCTCATTTGGTCTCAAACGCATACATCAAAAGCCCGACGGCGCGGGGGCACAAAGGGTTCTCCGCCGGAAGCTATCAGGACCTGACCCGCGTGGCGCGGCTTGACGCCGACATGTGGTCGCAGCTTTGCATGGACAACGGCGACTTTCTCGTCGGGGAGTTAGATTTTTTTATACAATCGCTCGCGCAATACAGGGACGCGCTTTTTGTAAAAAACGCCGGTGTTTTGGCAAAATTGCTCGAGGAGGGCAGCCGCTTGAAAGAAGAGCTGGATTCAATATGAAAACGATTACGGTCAGCGCGTCCCATAACTACGACGTCATTATCGGTTCAAAAATATTAAGCGACGCCGGCGCTCTAATCCGAAAATCAGTCGGCGGCCAGACGGCGGCGGT
>WREB01000054.1 GCA_009779525.1 Defluviitaleaceae bacterium | reverse complement strand
TTCCTTCGAGAGGCCGAGCACGTTGGTCACGAGGACGCTGGTAAGCGGCATCTGGATGTATTCAACGCCGGACGGGAGCGCCGCGGCGCCGTTCGGCTTACCCGCCATCGCGAAAAGCTTCGCGTCCGGACCGGCCGAACCCGATATTTCGACATAGTTTGCCGAGTTGAAGAAAACGTGGGTAAACTGCCCGGGCAATCCGGATGCGTCCACGATTTCGCAGTTCAATCCGAGCTTGCTTATCTTTTCCGAGAGTATTTTCGCCTTTATACCGTTCGGTTCGCAAACGGCTACCTTGCGGTATTCGCCGTCGCAAATCCTTGCCATTTTTTGCTTTGACTCGATTTTTTGCTTTATGTTGAACGAGAAACAGCTTCCTTTTCCGTAAGCGCTTTCGACGCGGATCTCGCCGTCCATCAGCTTGACTAAGTTTTTCGTTATCGCAAGCCCAAGCCCCGTCCCCTCGATGCCCCTGTTCTTCCTCGTGTCCACCTGGGAGAAACTGTCGAAAAGTATGCCGATCTCGTCGTCCTTTATCCCTATCCCGGTGTCGGCGACGGAAACCATCAGCCGGCACTCATCCTCTGCGCCGCAATCCTCCGCCTTTATCGAAAAGATGATATGGCCTTTTTTTGTGAACTTAACGGCGTTCGTGAGCAGATTGATTATAATCTGCTTAATCCTGGTGACGTCGCCGATCATCTCGCACGGGAGGTCGGGATCGTCGTCGATTATGAAGTCGAGCGGCTTGTCCCCTATGCGCACGTGCATCATGATCACTATGTCGTTTATCATCGAATGGATCTTATATTTATCGGGGATAAGTTCGATTACGCCGGCCTCAACCTTCGAGAAGTCGAGTATGTCGTTTATTATCGAAAGCAGCTGGTTGCCCGCGACGTTGATGTTCTTTAAATAGTTGATAACGGTTTCGCCGGGAAAGTCGCGTATCGCAAGCGAAGTCATTCCGAGTATGGCGTTCATCGGCGTCCTGATTTCATGGCTCATGTTCGCCAAAAATTCCGACTTGGCGCGGTTGGCGAGCTCCGCCGCCTCGAGGCGGCGCTGCTCTGTTATGTCGGTGTAGAAGCCCTCGAGCAGCTTTGATGTCCCGTCCGCGTTCTTTTCAACGACGCGGCTCCGCTCCCATATCCACTTGATCGTCCCGTCCTTCATGACGATGCGAAACGTCGTCTCAAGCGGCAGTCCGACAGAAAGCGTGACCGCGTTGATCTTTTCGAGCGGCTCGACGTCCTCGGGGTGCACCATGTCGAAGAACTTAAGCGCGCTGTTGCCCATGAGCTCCTCGGGGGTGTAGCCCATCAGGGCGTAGCTGCCCTCGCTCACGAACGTGAACGTAAACTCCGGCGGGTCGTTTAAGCATTGGTAGACCATTCCGGGAAGGTTGCTCATCATGGTCTCGGTGCGGCGCATGAGCGTCCTGCGCTCGGCGCTGCCGATCGCGACTGCCATGAAGTCCGCGAGAGACGACGCGAAATTTTGCTCCTCTATCGTCCAATCGCGCTTGTTTTTAAATTCTTCGCAGATATCCTGCTCAATGCAGACGACGCCGGCGAGTTTTCCGCCGATCCTTATCGGGGCGTCGAGCAGCGAGCATATATTCGGGCCGTATTCGTCCACGAGGTCGGATAGGGGGTTGGGCTGCCTAATGTCGCTTATAACGATCAAGCGCTCCGACTTAAGCATGTTGACGTACTGCGCGCGGTTGGAAAGGTTGAAGTCGTCCTGGACGGCGTGTTCCTTGGTTATAATGTCGTAGTACGCGACGCTTTTAAGCACTTTCGCGTCTTCATTGGTCGACCATATTCCGACGCGGTGGGTTTCCAACGCCTGGCAGCCTATCTCCGCTATGACGTTAGCCGCGCTTTCGAGTATGCCCGAAGACAAGGCGGGGAGCTTCGTAATCTTCGCCAGCGCATCGCTCAGCTTTCCGGCGTTTCCGTAATCGTTTTGCTCCATTCCGCCGATCCCTCCCGGACGCGCCCGCGCGAAAACAACGGGCCGCTTACTTAGGCATCATTATTTTTAGCAGTTTGAATAATACTTTAATGAAAATTAAAATTCAATATTTTCGAAACCGGACGGCTTCGTTTTCGTTCAGGCGCGGCGGACGCGCTTGGCACGCGGGCCGTTTGAAGCTATTATTACGGCGTTTAACCAAACGCGAAAGGACGTCGAACATGCCGCTTGTAAGAGCCGTCGCCACTCCGCATCCTCCCGTCGCCATCCCCGAAGTAGGCAGGGGAAGACAGGATGAAATATTCAAGACAACTTCGGCGCTAAAAAAAGTCGCGGGGCTAATCGCGTCAGACAAACCCGATTTGATAATTTTCATAACTCCGCACGGTCCTTCCTACGCCGACTACATCCACGTATCGCCGGGCAAAGCCGCCGGGGGTAACCTGGTTCGTTTCGGCGACGCGAAGAACGCTTTCGGCCTCGACTACGACGAACAATTCGTCAGGCATATAGAAATTTTAGCGGAATCGGCGGGGATACCCGCGGGCACGATGGGAGGCGGTTCGAAGAACGAACTCGACCACGGAGTCACGGTTCCGCTTTACTTCATACAAAGCGCCTGCGCCGGATTCAAGGCGGCGCGGATTTCGGTTTCGGGGCTTTCCGTTTGCGAGCACTATCGTTTCGGCGCGTGCGTCAAGGCCGCGCTCGACGGAATGGAAAGACGCGCGGTCGTAGTCGCGAGCGGCGACCTTTCGCATAAGCTGACGAAAGACGGACCCTACGGATTCGCCAAGGAAGGCCCCGAATTTGACAAACGTATCGTCGAAATTTTTACAAACGGCGATTTTTCAAAACTGCTTCGCCTCGACGGCGGTTTTGCGGAAAGGGCCGCGGAATGCGGGCTGCGCCCGTTCGCGGTGATGGCGGGTGTGTTAGACGGGTTCGACGTCGAAGCGGAGGTTTTATCTTACGAGGGCCCGTTCGGAGTCGGCTACGCGGTCGCATCCTTCGTTCCGCTTCGCGAAAACCCGGAGCGAAAATTTTATGCGAAGCATTCGGGTGCGAACGATGGACCGATTGGCGAATCGCAACCGGAAGGAGACGCGTACGTAAGGCTGGCTCGCGAGACGATCGAGGCGTACGTCCGGGCAAAAAAAACGATCGGCAGGCCGGATTGGCTGCCCGATGAGATGCTTGATAAGCGCGCCGGCGCGTTCGTCTCCATAAAAAAGGACGGGGAGCTTCGCGGCTGCATCGGAACGATCGAACCGATCCGCGCCTGCGTCGCGGACGAGATAATCGGAAACGCCATTTCGGCAAGCACGCGAGACCCGCGCTTCGAAGCGATAGCGGAGCGCGAGTTAAGCAAGCTGACGATAAGCGTCGACGTGCTCTCGCCCGCGGAGTTCATTGAAAGCGAGGATATGCTCGACGTTTTGCGCTACGGAGTTATCGTCGTGTGCGGGACAAGAAGGGGCTTGCTTCTCCCTAACCTCGAGGGAGTCGAAACGGTCGGAGAGCAGATTGACATCGCGCGCCGAAAGGCGGGCATCGGAAAAAACGAAGCGTACAGCCTGATGCGCTTCGAAGTCGTAAGGCATACGTGAGCCGCGAGGCGAGCTATTATAAAAAAAACGGCCGAAACGCGACGGAATGCGGGCTTTGCCCGAACCGCTGCGTTACCTTTCCCGGCTCGTTCGGTCTGTGCGGTTCGCGAAAAAACGAAGGCGGCGTCCTTAAAGCCTGGGGTTACGGAATCGTATCGTCCGCGGCGCTTGACCCGATTGAAAAAAAGCCGCTCAAGAAATTTTTGCCAGACGGCATGATCTTTTCCATCGGCGGCTACGGTTGCAACCTCAAGTGCGCGTTTTGCCAAAACCATTCCATTTCGACGAAAAAGCCCGATTTAAGCAAGGATAAGCTGACGCCGGACGACCTTGCCGACATAGCCTCGCGTCTAGTTTCAAGCGGCAACGTCGGAGTCGCGTACACATACAACGAACCGCTGATAAACATCGAGTATGTCTCGGACTGCGCGGCCCGCGTTAAGGAACGCGGGCTTTCGAACGTCCTCGTGACGAACGGGTACGTAAACGCCGAACCGCTATGGGACTTGCTTCCGTTAATCGACGCCCTTAACATAGACTTGAAATCTTTCAACGACAGTTTTTACCGTGAAATCGGGGGAAGCCTGAGCGAAGTCCTCGGGACGATCGAATCGGCGGCTCAGGCAACTCATGTCGAAATCACGACTCTCATCATCCCGGGCTTAAACGACGGCGAAGACGAAATGGATTCGCTCGCAAGCTTTATAAGGGGCGTCGACCGGGCGATCCCGCTTCACCTCACGCGATTTGCCCCGAAACACAAGCTGACGGACGTTCCGCCGACGCCAAAAGATACTATCCTGCGCTTGGCCGAGATCGCAAAAAATAAATTGGATTACGTTTACGTCGGAAACTTTTAAAAGGAGGGTATACATGCAAAAAATGAAAATCGCGGTGATCGGGGCGGGAAGTTCGTACACGCCGGAGCTTTTCGAAAAATTGTCGGAGTACAGGGAAAGGCTTCCGGTCGGCGAAGTCGCCCTGATGGACGTCGATCCCGAACGCTTAAGCATTATGGAAGGCTTCTGCAAGCGATTTTGCAAAAAACTGGGCTTTGATGTAAACATAACCGCGACCGGCGACCGCCTTCGGGCGATCGACGGGGCGGATTTCATCGACGTGCAGCTTCGGGTCGGAAAAAACGCCGCGCGCGTGTTCGACGAAAAGATACCGCTCAAGTACGGGATCGTCGGCCAAGAGACGACGGGGCCCGGCGGCATGATGAAGGCGTTTCGCACGATACCGGTGATGCTTGAAATAGCCGGCGACGTCGTAAAACACAACCCGTCGGCGTGGATCATAAACTATACGAACCCAACCGGACTCGTGACGGAAGCGGTCGCCAAATACACCACGGCGAAAATCGCGGGCTTGTGTTCCGGCGGCTTCGCGCCAAGGTGGCTCGTGGCCGACGCGCTTAAGGTCGACGAGGCGCTCGTGCATTACGACTATGTGGGCCTCAACCATTTGAACTTCGCCTACGACATAACAATTGGCGGAAGGCAATTATCGGGCGACGAATTTAAAACAATACTGGGCCGCTTCGCCGAGGGCGACCGCGAATGGATAGACATGCTAGGGATGATACCGAGCGGCTACCTGCAATACTACGTGCATGCCGGGAAGAAAGTAAAAGAACTCACGGAAGCGCCGCTTACGCGCGGCGAAACGATCGGCGGCCTCGAAAAGGAAATTTTCGTGGAATACGCGGACGAAAGCGTCGACTCAAAACCCGCTTCGCTTAAGAAGCGCGGGGGCGGAGGCTACTCCGAAGTCGCGATCGGCGTGATGGACGCGATATACAACAACCGCGACCGCTGGATGGTGATAAACGTTCCAAACAACGGAACGCTAAAATTTTTGCCTGACGACGCGGTCATCGAAACCGCCTGCACGGTCAACGCCGCGGGCGTGAAGCCGCTCGCGCCCCGCCGTGTCCCGTCCGAGGTTTGGGGGCTCATCGCGGCGGTGAAAAATTACGAGCAGCTCGCGGTGGAGGCAGCGGTCCATTCGGATAAGAACAAAGCCCTGCTTGCGCTGCTTGCCCACCCGCTGGTTGGGGATCTTGAAATCGCGGTTCCGATGCTCGACGAATTGCTTGAGGCGAACAAGCGATACCTGCGATTTGGCTGATGTATTATTCGCTTTCGTTCCTAACCGGCTTGATCATTTCCGTGATGATCACGCTGAACGGCCTGCTCACGGATCAATTCGGAATCTACGCGGCCACCGTGATAATACACATAGCGGGGTTCGCCGTGATTGCGCCGATTATAATCATTAGCGGGGAAAAGCCGTTCAGGGGGATGCAAAAGCCGTACCTTTACGTCGGCGGCTTGATCGGAGTCTTCATAACCGTTTTCAACAACGTCGCGTTCGGCAGGATAAGCGTTTCGGCCATAATGGCGCTCGGCTTGTTCAGCCAAAGCGCCGCGGGGTTCATCATAGACTGGCGCGGGTCCCTTGGGATGAAAAAAATCCCGTTCGACAAGCGGAAGATTTCGGGGATGTCCGTGATATTATGCGGAATAGTGGCGATGCTTTTGATCGGCCAGGACGGCTGGTTGAAACTTGACGGGCCGAAAACCGCGGCCGTCGCGGCGTCCGTCGCGGCCGGCGCTTGCGTCGCGGTTTCAAGGCTGTACAACGCGAAGCTCGCGTCGCTTACGAGCGTGAAAAATAGTTCTTTTTTCAATTATCTGACCGGCCTTGCCCTGGCTCTGCCCGTTTTTATTTTACTCGGTAAAAACGAAACGCCGCTTGCGGAAATCAATTTGACTTTCGCGGACGGCTATGTTTTTTTGGGCGGCGTCATCGGAGTCGCGACGATAATGCTAAGCAACGCGACGGTCATGAAGATTTCGGCGTTTTACTACACCCTGCTGCTTTTCGTCGGCCAGGTTTCGGCCGGAATGCTAATTGATTTGATTTTGGCAAAAAAGTTTTCGACCGGCATATTGGCCGGGGGATTGCTCGTCGCCTCGGGGATGTGCCTTAATTTGCTATTCGACAGAAGGCCTAATTTAGGGCGCGCGTTAAAATCGAAATAAAACCGTCGGTTAAGCCCGCGCCTATCCGATTATATCCTCTATTATCACCCAGCCGTCGCTTTTTAACTCCGCGATTATCTTATGCGTCCGCGCGAAATATTCCTCGGCGCCCTTGTTAAAGAGCACCCATTCCTCGTCGACCACCGCGAGAAACTTGTTGCCCTCGGCGAAAACACCGCCGACAATCTGCGCCGCGCCCATCGGGACGCCCTCCGAATTGTTTTGCGCGTAGTTTCGCATGAGTCCGCGATCGTTTAAAATTTCCTCGGTAAACCCGGTTATTTCCTCGAAGCCGATCATTCCGGACTTATAGTCGAGCCTTGAGATGAACGCCTCCCAAACGGCGAGCTCCGCCTCGACTTTTTTTGCGGAGGGTTCGTTCTTCGCCCGTGACAGATCGAGATTCATCGTGAGGCGGGGGATTTCGTACTGAAGCGAGATGATTTCGACGCCGTAGCGCGTCAGCGGGATTCCGTTGATTTCGCCCATGACGCCCGAGATGTTAAAGAGCACGTCGCTCCCTTCGCTGTTTGAAAGACACCTGCCCGGCACCGAAATAAACCCGGAATCGGTTTCGATAATCAGGTTGGCCTCCATCACCGTCTTTACGCGTTCTCCCTCCGGGTTTTCGCTGTGGAAGACGAGCACAATCAGGTTCCCCTGTAT
>WREB01000053.1 GCA_009779525.1 Defluviitaleaceae bacterium | reverse complement strand
TGCGTCCTGTCGAATTCGGCGCGTTCGGTCCTTCCGGTCGCCATGTCGCGGACGTAAACCTCGAAGATGTTGTTTTCGTCGATCGCGTACGTAATCTCGAGCTGGGTCGCGCCGGAAAGGCCGGCGAGACCTACGGTGCCGATGTATTTTTTCTCGGCCTCGTGGCGCGCCTCCCACTGGTAGACGTCGACGTTGACCCTCGACGCGCCCGACATGCTCGCGAAATTGCTGTCGGAAAACCTAATCGGTATCGGGCTCCCCATCGGGATTATCGGGATAAGCCCGCGCTCCATCGTGGCGATGTTGGTTACGGCTTCCGTCCCGAAGATCTGGCGCGTGATCTGCCCGACCTTGACGTTGCTGTTCGGCAGGTGTATCAGGTAGTTATATATCGACGCGCCCATCGCGACGCTTTTCGCGGGGTCGGTCGCGCGGTACGGCTCCTTTATGAAGCCCGCGACCATGCGCTTCACCATCGGTATCAGGGTCGAGCCGCCGACGAGTATGACCTTCGAAATCTCGTCCGCGTGCTTGCCCGCGCGGTTTAGCGCTTCCTCCACGATGTCGCGGCTTCGGTCGACGTACTTGCGTATCAGCGCCTCAAATTCTTCGCGGGTTATTTCGGCGTTTAAGTTCTTTGGGACGCCGTCCGAGATGACGAGCGGGTTTATCCTTACTACGGTCTTGTTCGTGCCGGACAGTTTCTTCTTGGTTTGCTCGGCTTCGTGCTTCAGCTTCTGCATCACCCGCTTGCGCTCGGACGTGTCTTGCGCGTCGAGGTCGATTCCGTTAGCCTCGAGGAACTTCGCCTTCATCCAGCGGATGATTTCCGAATCGAAATCGTCGCCGCCGAGGTTCATGTCGCCTACGTCGGAGAGCTCCTGGAATATTTCCTGCCCGTTTTCGTCCTGCGATACCTGCAGCACGCACGCGTCGAACGTCCCGCCGCCTAAGTCGTACACCAGAAGCGTCTGGGCGTACGCCTGCCTGTAGCCGTACTCGATCGCGGCCGAAAGCGGTTCGGAAAGCAGGTAGACGTTTTTGAAGCCGGCGAGCAGGCCCGCCTGCCTCGTCGCGTATATCTGCCTGTCGTTGAAGTACGCGGGATGCGTCACGACGACCTCGTCGAAAGCCTCGCCGGACTGTTCCTCCGCGGCGCGCTTGAGCTTGCGCAGTATCTCGGAGCTTATCTCCTCGGGCGTTCTCTCCGCGCCGCCGGCGACGAGCTTGTCGCCCGAGCCCATCATCCGCTTAATTGAAATCACGGTGTTTTCGGGATAGATGATCGCGCCGGACTTCGCCTCGGCGCCGACGATCACCCCCTCGTCGGTGTAGCTGACCACGGAAGGCAGAATTTCGTCCGTTCCGTCGACTTTAACCACGTCGAGGCTGTCAAGCTTGTCGTTGTAGATTATCGCGGCCGAATTGGTCGTGCCGAGGTCGATTCCCAAATAACCCATAAAGCCCCTCCTTTAATTATTTGCGAAACTCATCTTTGACTATGTCCATGTATATGACGTCGATATATTTGCCGTCCTTAAATTTCGCCGATCTCCTCCGGCCGATTTCGCGAAAGCCCGTTTTTCTATAGCACGCGAAAGCCCTTTCGTTGTCCGAGTTCAATTGGAGCATGACGTTCCTTAAATTAAGCGACTCGAACGCGAAGTTTAGCATCAGCCCGAGCGCCTCGGCGCCGTAGCCCTTCCCCCGGTTTGCCGCCTCGCCTATGAAAAGCCCGATTTCCGCGCTCCGGCTGATGTCGTCTATGTTGTGGAGCCCGATGTTTCCTATCAGCTCGTCGGTTTCGTATAGCACCATCGCGTAGCACTGTTCGTCCGCCGCGAGCCTTTCAAGTATTTTCTTCTCGCCGCCGATCCCTATCATTTTCGGATACTGGCCGATGCCGGCTGCGACGTCGTAATCGTTCAGCCATTTCGTGTAAATCTCGAAATCGTCGGTGCATATCGGCGAAAGGTACAGCCGCTCGCCCGCTATCTTTTTAAAATACTTCATGATTTCGGCTCCCCGTTTTGCGAAACGTTTCGGCTATAAATATTTTTTAGCGCAAGCCCCGCGTTGCGGGCAAAGGCTTGCATGTCGCGCTCCTCGAATCCGAACGATTTCAGTTTAGCGTTTAACTCCTCAGGCAGCCCGCCGGTTTCGGACCCGATGAAGGCCCGCGTTTCGGCTTCGTCGAGCGCAATCGACCTCGTTGGCATTTTGGATAGCGGCGCGTTGGCCGGACAGACTTCCTGGCAGCGAAGGCAGCCGGTCAGCGCGTGGTGTATTTCGCCGGGCAGCCAGTCGGGAAGCGGATTCGCGCGTTCGTTGTACATCGTGAGGCAGCGCGTCGCGTCGATCGCGCGGTTTTCGCCGATGGCGCCGGTGGGGCAGTTTGATCTGCAAAGCCCGCAGCCTTCGCACGAGTCGAGGAACCTGACCGGATAGTCCGGCGCGCCGCCGCACGGCGCGTCGGTGTAGTACGCCTTCAATTGGAAGTAGCTTCCGATTCCGTCTATGTAGCAGATGTTGTTTCGCCCGTAGCGGCCGAGCCCGCTTACTACCGCGATCAGCTTCTGCGAAACTCCCTTGGTGTGCGCCGTTTGATAGCCCGAGAGCGACGACTTGACCGTTTCGTCAAAGCGCGCCCTTCTCGCCGGGTCGTCGACGTAAAACGGCGGGATAGGGATTGAGGCGCTTTTTTTGTCCAGGACGAAGCTTATTTTCGAAAACTCGCACGGGAACGCTGCGACGAAAAGCGAGAGCGGCTCAAACGGGACGTCGGGCGGCTGGTTGGATTTAAAATGATTGACGGCGTCGGCGACGTAGCGCACGCCGGCGTTTTCCACTAAAATCTTGTCGTAGTGCGCGCTTATTCGCTCCATCGCGCCAAAGGGCGCGAAGGCGGCCGGATAGCCCGCTTCGGCCAGCTCGCCGATTATTTTTTTCGCGGCGCTCCCCATTTAACCCTCCACCACGGTTTTTTTGAACCTGCCGGGGTCGAAGTTTTCCTTGAAGCCGGACGCAATAAATTCGTCCCCGAATCCGAGATCCTCGACGCTTCCCTTGACCAGGCCGCCTTCCTCCTCCACCGTAAGCGTGATTTTAAGCTTGGTCTTGCCGCTCGGGCGTTCGGGCAGGCCGGCGACCGCCACTTCGCCTATGAGCTTGCAATTTTCGTACGGGTCGTCCTGGTGTATTCGCTCGAGCAGCTTAAGCTCGAAATTCGTCATCTCGTCCGGGGTTTCGCCGGAAAGCGTGAAAATGTGGTGTTTTTTCGCGAGCGCGTACGAGGTGCCGCGCCGTATCATCGTGAAGAAGCTTTTTCTGCGGCCGTTGTCGATTTCGATCCCGATGTCGTGGGGCACCGTCACCTCGAACTCCACCGTGATCCGTTCCGATTCGACGTCCTGCTTGGCCAAAAGCCCCATCTTCATCGCCGCGTAGTAGGTCGCCCCGATCGATATGTCCAGGGCAGGGCGTTCGGAAGTATATATTTTATTTTCGTCGTTAAAGATATCCATCAGCATTTCCTTGACCCAGGGCATCTGAGAGGAGCCGCCCTCAAGCAGCACCCGATCCACGTCGCCCGCCGTTATGCTGCCTGTGTAAGCCTCGCGGAGCGCCTTCTGCACGAGCTTTCGCGTCTTGTCGATGAACGGCCTAATGAGCTCGTGGAACTGGTCGCGGGTTATTAGCTCGACGAATGGCGGCACGCAGAACGTGAACGGTATCCTGAAGCTCTTTACCCCGGAGAGCCGCTCCTTCGCCTCCCTCGCGCGCACGATCAGCTCGACTTGGTTTTCGATCGCGATCTCTTCGGCTTCCTGGCCCGTTTTGCTTTTAATAAAGCCGTAGCAGAGCGCGGCGAGCGTGTCGTCGATGTTGTCGCCGCCGTGGTACGCCTCGCCGCCTTCGCTTATCACCTGCAGCTTTATCCTTGACTCGTCCCGCTCCGTAACGTGAAAAAGCGTTATGTCAAGCGTTCCGCCGCCGAAGTCGAAGACGAGTATCTTTTCGTTTTGGTCGAGCTGCCTCCTGAAGTTGTAAGCGAGCGCCGCCGCCTTCGGCTCTTCTATAAGGCAAATCAATTTTTCGGAAAGCCCCGCGGCCTCGCACGCGCGCATTGTCGCCTTTTTTGCCGCGTCGTCGAAGTCGTAGGGGACCGAAACGACAAGACCCGCGATTTCCGCCTTGGGGTTCATGCCCTGGGCGTGCGCGACGAGTTCTTGCAAGATCTTCGCGGCGATCTCCTCGGGCAGGTATTCTATGCCGCCGAGCGTTACGGTCTCGTTCGTGCCCATCTTGCGCTTTATCGACCTTACGGTGGTTTCCGGGTAAATCTTCATCGAACGGTACGCTTCCTCGCCGATAACCCACTCGGACGAATCCTCGTCCTCGCGGTACTGCACGACCGAAGGCAGGGGTATCTTGCCGAAGCCGTTGGATATGTCGATCGGTTCCGGCCTGCGGTTGCCGTTGTCCCAAAAGCAGATCACGGAGTTTGTGGTCCCGAGATCGATCCCCAGCACGTACCAATCCTCCTGATATCCGCTTTCCTCAATCTTGCGCCTGTATTCGTCCCAATTCACGGCGGTGCCCCCTTCGAACCGGTTCCTATGCGATTTTTACGTTAAATTCTTTTGTGTAGTCCGTCTTCGGGAAAAGCTCCCCGAAGCCGCAGTCGGAAAGCGTCACGCTAAATTCGCCGTCCGATTGAAACGAAAGCGTGGCGCAAAGCCTGGTTACGCCCTTCGGGCGCGCGGGCAGGCCGTCGAGCGGCAGTTCGGCGAGACGCCTTATCCCGCCTTCCGAGGCGCGCGAGGCAATCGGTATAAAAATGCGCCCTCCGCAGGGTTCGTTAAGCAGCATTATTTTAGCCGGATGCTTTTGCCACCAGAAGGCGTTCCGCTCGACTAACGGAATGAATCCGCCGCCTGAAAGTATGCCTATGTCCGTTTTCAATTGATGCCTGTCCTCAATTTCGAAGCGTTTCCCGGAGGCGACTCCGAGCAGCGTCGCGGCGGTTACCGCGGCCCCCTCGGACGCGACGGTCTTGGCGTTTTTGTAGGCCGCCACGCAAATCCCAGGGAAGGTTTCGCAAACCGTTTCCTTCGCCCAAAGCATTTCGAATCCGCCTCCGACGCAAATGACGCTCTCGACTTTCTTATGCGCGTCGGTTTCCCCCGAATAGAGGTTTTTGTCCAAAACGTCGCGGACGAACCGGCCGAGCGCCTCCGCGTACGGCTTTACCATCGTCATGACCCGGCCGTGCGAAACCGATTGCATGAACGGCGGGTACGCGAAGTTGAAGTAAAGCTTTACCGGCTTGCTTCTGATATTTTTTTGAAAAAGCATGTCGCGGTGCATGTACGCGAAGGAGGGGATCTGGCTTACCTCGCCGCCTGAAGCGTCGGGCGAGTTTTCGAGGTAGAAGGCCTTGAACATCGCCTCGACTTCCGTATTGAGCCGCGACGTCCCGATATTGTCGTCGAAAAGCGAGGACATGCACGCCATCTTGATTTCGGACGCGTCCGGCGCCGCGCGGTAAAGCCCGCCCCGAACCTCCCCGCTGCCGTAGTCGAGCAGCAGTATGGTCTCGTCCTTCGGCGCGTTGGCCGCGTAATGTCTCGAGAATACGCACTCGCGGTCGGAGACTAAGGCGATCAGCTCCTTTTCGTAGCCGGCCTGTTTGAACGCCCTTGCGTAGTCTTCGCGCGCCTGCGGGTTTGAATAGCTTGGGACCGATGCGACGATTCCGACGATTTCGGCCTTTGGGTTAATGTTTTTAACGTGCCCGAGAAGCTCCCTGATGTACAGCGCAAGCACGGAGACGACGCTGACGGGTTTTTTCCCGACGTCCACGTATTCGTTCCTGCCGAGCCGGCCTATGAGCCCCTCGAAAGTCGATTCGTTTCCGGCGCCGCGGTTAAGCGCGGCGTATTCGCCGAAGACCCATTCCTTCGTTTCGGCTATGTACTGCGCCACGGTCGGTATCGTGGGGCGCCCGTAGCCGCCGCTTAAGTCGATCGGCTCGGGCGCGCCGTCCGCCAAGTTGTAGAAGGCGATGCCGGAAGAATCGTTCCCGATGTCAAGCCCTATTATGTAATACGCCTCGTCGCGCTTTTCGGCGTCGCCAAGCGCCATGTACCTCTTCCAGTGCAAACCCCGCGCCCCCGCCTTTAAGCTATTTCGCGGCTATCACGTTCGCCCGCATCAATATTGTATCCTTGTACTGGTAGCCGCTGTTAATCACCTTGATTATTTCGCCCTTTCCGAAACCTTCCTGCTTTTCGGCGATCAACACCTCGTGCTCCCTGCCGTTGAACGGTTCGTGCGGCGAAGGGTTTATCTGCCTAATGTTGTTTTTCTTCAAAAGCATTCCCAGCGAGGCGACCGCCCCGTCGAAGAGCGCCACCGCCTTCTGTGTGTTTTCGTCCGTCAATTGGCGCAGCCTTGAAACGCTGTAGGTGATGATTTCTTCGTATGTGTTGACCTCGTAGAGTATGGTTTCTTTTTTAAACTGAAGCACCAGCTTGTCGATTTTGGATTGGTATTCGGCGGCCCTTTTGTCTTGCTTCGACGCGTACCCCTCGAATGTTTCCAACCGGAAGCATTCGTCGAAGAAGGGTTGGACGGAATCCTTTTCGGATGGCGCGCGGCCCGCCCATAAAGAGAGCACCGCCGCAAACGCGGGAGTCCTTCCGCCGCCGTCCGGCCCGGCGCCGCGGTTTTTATCGAAAGCTTCTTCGCCAAGCCCCGAAGTAAATTCGCCGACGAGGCGCGCGCCGTCCGCGTGAAACGCCGCGACGCCGTCCCTTATGCTTTCGGTCTTTATTTGCAACGTCTCGATTATCCCGGAGAGGATGTCCCTTTCAATGCCTTCCGGATAGGCGTCTGACTTCGGGAGGTCGCGAAGCAGATAGTCGAATATCTCCGAAAGGTCGTCGGCGAGAAACGCCTCGACGCTCACGAGCCGTTGGAACCGGTACGCGGCCTTCGCGAAGGCGAGCCGGATCTGTTCGTAGAGCTCCTCCGTTTCCGTCTCAAGCGCGGAAAGGAACAGATCTTTTTTTACGGATAACTCTTTAAATAATCTATTTGTCTCGCCAATTTCATTTAAAAAAACGTAGCGCGGGTTAAGCGCCGAAACAGCGTTAAATTCGGCGGCCGTAAGCGGGAAGCCGCGTTCTTCCGACTCGTTTTGGCTAAGCGGATCAATGCGCCTTTCGTCCGAAAGCGCCCGCCTTATCTCATAAAGGGATTTGTCCAAACGGCGGTGCGCCAATGCTAGAGGCTCGATAATCCTTTGTATCGACT
>WREB01000052.1 GCA_009779525.1 Defluviitaleaceae bacterium | reverse complement strand
CGCTGAGCCTCCTTGACATAAGCGACGCGATCGCGTTTTTCGACAGCGGAAAGCTTACTTCCGACACTTACTACTTGTTTTGCGACGAAATAGAGGCGTCGCTGTCCACCGCGTTCGGCGGCGCGGCTCAGGGGGGTACTGCGGCTTTCGAGGGTTTCGGCATCATGCGCTCGTTTTCGCTCGCGTTCGCGTACACGCTTCTGGCAAGGCTTCAAATAGGCCCGCAGTCGGCGGCCCACTCCAAGACTGGCGAATAAGTTTATGCATAAATAATGAATATAATGACGCGCCATATCGGCGCGTTGTTATATTTTAAATAAATTTGAAAAAAGATGTTGCATAATATTGCATCATATGTTATTGTTTATGCATAAATGCGAAACAAGGGGGGCGTCGCGGAATGATCAAAGTGTTTATCGACGGTTCCGCCGGCACCACCGGCCTTTCGCTTGAAGAAAGATTATCGGGACTCGACTACGTAAATCTGATCGATTCCGGCGGTCCGTCTCGGAAGGACCCCGCGGCGCGCAAGACTCGCCTAAACGAGGCGGACGTGGCGTTTCTATGCCTTCCCGACGAAGCGGCGAAGGAAGCCGTCTCGATGATCGAAAATTCCGCAACCGTCGCAATCGACGCGTCGACTGCGCACAGGACGGCGGACGGCTGGGCTTACGGCTTCCCCGAACTGTCGGCCGCGCACAAGAAAATGATAAGAAACTCCAACCGCATCGCCGTCCCCGGATGCCACGCAAGCGGCTTTGCGGCGATCGTCTACCCGGCGGTGCAAGGCGGCTTCATAGACCCGAACAGCCAGGTCTACTGCCATTCGCTGACCGGTTACAGCGGCGGGGGCAAATCGATGATCGCCGAATACGAAGCCGAAGGCGAAAAAAAGAGCGCCGCAAAGCTTTATTCGCTTGGGACGCGGCACAAGCACCTGCCCGAAATGAAGCATGTATGCGGCTTAAATGCGGCGCCGGTCTTCGTGCCGATCTTAGTTAAGGCGCGGCAGGGAATGATCGTCAGCGTCCCGATATTAAACGTTAACGCCTTGGCCGTTTGGGAATATTTTAAAAATCATTACGCGGGCGCGGACTCTGTTTCGGTGATGCCGTTTTCAACGCCGGACAGCCTTGAGTTGGAAGGTACGAACGGAAGCGGCGGAATGGAGATTTACGTCCACGGGGACGAAACGCACGCGGCGGTCCAGGCGCGCTTCGACAACCTGGGCAAGGGTTCTTGCGGCGCCGCGGTACAATGCATGAAGGTGAGGATGGGCTATGAATGATTCGGCAAAAACCGGAGTGACTTTCCCCAAGGGCTTCAGGGCTTCGGGCGTCCACTGCGGGATAAGAAAGAACAGCACGAAGAAGGACCTTGCGCTTATACTCGCGGACGTCGATTGCTCCGCCGCGGCGGTCTGCACGACCAACCGCGTCCAGGCGGCGCCGATACAGGTCACGAAAAAAAATCTTTCAAACGGAAAGGCGCGCGCGATACTCGTAAACAGCGGCAACGCCAACGCCTGCGCCGAGGACGGCGAGGCGAACGCGCTCAGGTGCTGCGCGGCGCTTGCCTGCGCCGCCGGGATCGGGACCGACGAGATAATCGTAAACTCGACCGGAGTGATCGGGCAGCGCCTGCCCGTCGAAACTATCGAGCGTTCGATCCCGAAACTTGTCGCTGAGCTTGACGCAAACGGGAGCGACGCCGCCGCAAAGGCGATAATGACCACCGACACGACCCAGAAGGAAACATCGGCCGAAACAATGATCGGCGGCGCGCTGGTTAAAGTCGGCGCGATAGCCAAGGGCAGCGGGATGATACACCCCAACATGGCGACGCTGCTTTGCTTCGTCACGACCGACTGCGCGATCTCGTCCGGGATGCTGCATAAGGCGCTGACCGAATCGGTCGACGAAAGCTTCAACCGCGTCAGCGTAGACGGCGACACCTCGACTAACGACATGACCGCTATTTTGGCTTCAGGCCTTGCCGGAAACGAATGCATAACCCGCGGGGGAAGCGATTACGACGCGTTCGCCGCGGCGCTTAAGGAAGTATGCCTGAACCTCGCAAAAATGATCGCGAAAGACGGCGAGGGCGCGAGAAAGCTGATAACCTGCCGCGTTTCCGGCGCGAAAAGCGAAAGCGAGGCGGTTAAGCTTTCGATGAGCGTAAACACCTCGAGCTTAGTCAAGACGATGGTCGCGGGTTCGGACGCCAACTGCGGGCGGATCCTCTGCGCACTCGGCTACGCCGGAATCGAATTCGACCCGAAATCGGTCAAGGTCGCGCTTCAATCAGCGGCGGGACGCGTGCTAGTCTGCGACGAAGGCTTAGGTCTTTCGTTCGACGAAACGCTCGCGAAAAATATTTTAGAACAAGACGACATTTTGATCGACTGCGAGATAGACGGCGGAGGCGGTCATTCGGCGGAGACATACGGCTGCGACCTGACTAGCGAGTACGTCAGGATAAACGGGGACTACAGGTCGTGACGACGCAGTCCGAACGCGCCGCAATACTTTCCGAGGCGCTTCCCTACATACAGAAGTACAGCGGCAAGACCGTCGTGGTCAAGTACGGCGGCGCCGCGATGTCGGATTCCGCGCTCAAACGGGCGGTCATCTCGGACATCGTGCTGCTTTCGCTGACAAAAATAAAAATGGTCGTCGTGCACGGCGGCGGGCCCGAGATAAACGAGCTTCTCGAAAAAATCGGCAAGCAGCCGAAATTCGTCAACGGACTCAGGCAAACCGACGCGGAAACCATGGAAGTCGTCCAAATGGTCCTGGCGGGCAAGATAGGAAAAGAGCTCGCCGCGCTTGCGGGGGAGCTCGGGGGGAAGGCCGTCAGCCTAAGCGGCATCGACGGCGGGATGCTCCGAGCAAAGCCGCTCTCGGAGGAGCTCGGGCTTGTCGGCGAGATCACCGAAGTCGACGCGAGCCTGATCGACGTTGCGCTCGAGAGCGGCTACATCCCGATTGTCTCGACCGTCGCGCTTGGCGATAAAAATGCCGGGAGCGAACCCGCGGACCCGAACGTCTACAATATCAACGCGGACACCGCCGCCGGACGGATCGCGTCAAAGCTTGGGGCCGAGTGCCTGATCCTTCTGACCGACGTGCGCGGGATACTCGCGGACCCGTCCGACGAGGGTTCGCTCGTATCGGAGCTTCGCGTCGGCGAATTGCAAAACTACATTAAAAGCGGCGCGATCACCGGGGGAATGATCCCCAAGTGCGATTGCTGCGCCGAGGCGATACGAAGCGGCGTAAACCGCGCGCACATACTTGACGGCCGCCTTCCGCACTCGATCCTGATGGAGATGCTTACGACGGGCGGGGTGGGCACGATGATTACCGGATAGATTTTTAACGACGGAGGAAAAACTATGTTGATGAACACATACAACCGCTACGGCGTGACGTTCGTAAAAGGCGAGGGAAGCCACTTGTTTGACGACTGCGGTAAATCGTACCTCGATTTCGCGTCGGGCATAGGCGTCAACTCGATCGGCTACGCCAATCCGAAATGGGTAAAAGCGGTTTCGGATCAGGCGGGGCTTTTGGCGCACACTTCAAACCTTTACCACACGCTTCCGGCGAAAAAACTGGCCATAAAACTCGCCGCGCTCTCGGGGCTCGAATGCGTCTTCTTTTCCAACTCGGGCGCCGAGGCTAACGAAGGCATGATAAAGCTCGCCCGCAAATACTCGAAGGACGCGCACGGCGAGGGGCGAAGCGCGATCCTCACGCTTAACAACAGTTTCCACGGACGCACCGTGACGACGCTCGCGGCGACCGGCCAGAATGCGTTCCACAAAAACTTCGACCCGTTCACGCCGGGATTTTTACACGCCGATGCCGGCGATCTCGACGCGGTAAAAAACGCGGAGGGCATATGCGCGGTGCTGATTGAGATCGTGCAGGGCGAGGGCGGCGTGGTTCCGCTTCCCGCGGAATACGTTAGGGAAGTCGCCAAAATCTGCGCCGAGCGCGACCTGCTTCTTCTAATAGACGAGGTGCAGACGGGCATCGGCAGGACCGGAAGCTGGTTCGCCTTCCAAGAATACGGGATTTCGCCAGACGTCGTCAGCTTCGCCAAGGGCATCGCGGGAGGCCTTCCGCTCGGCGGCTTCATCGCAAACAAGAAATGCTCCGAAGTGCTAAAACCGGGCGACCACGCCGCGACATTCGGAGGCAATCCGATATCGTGCGCCGCCGCGCTTGCGACTCTTGAGATAATCGAAGAGGCGCTGCCGGGCGTAAAGAAAAAGGGCGCGACGCTGTTAGAAGGCTTGGGAAAAATCAACGGGCTTTCCGGCGCGCGAGGCGCGGGGCTTATGCTTGGCGCATCCGTTTGCCAGGCGACTCACCAAAGCGTCAGGGCGCTCGTCGATAAGCTTCTGGCAAGCGGGCTCGTATGCCTGACGGCTGGCAACGAAACGCTGCGGCTGATGCCGCCGCTTACGATCACCGAAGACGAGATTAACGAAGGGCTAAATATCATGGAGCGCTGCTGCGCGAACTAAAGGGGGATTTAATAATGAAGCACTTACTGAAGCTGGCCGATTTAAGCAAGGCGGAGATAATCGACTACCTCGACCTCGGCGACAAGCTTAAGGCCGAACTGAAGAAAGGCAAGAAGCACCCGCTGCTCGCGGGCAAGCACCTCGCGATGATTTTTTCTAAGTCGTCGACACGCACCAGGGTTTCGTTCGAGGTCGGAATAAACCAACTCGGCGGGAGCGCGCTGTTCCTTTCGCAGACGGACATCCAGCTCGGGCGCGGCGAAAGCATCGAAGACACCGCGAAGGTGCTTTCGAGGTACGTCGACGGGATAATGATCCGCACGTACAAGCAGTCGGACGTCGAGGAACTGGCCATGTATTCGGACGTGCCGGTGATAAACGGGTTGACCGACTTTTGCCACCCGTGCCAGGTTTTAGGCGACCTGATGACGATACGCGAATACAAGGGAAAGCTCGAGGGGCTCACCGTCGGCTGGGTCGGCGACGGCAACAACGTTTGCAATTCGTTGATAGTCGGCGCGCTGAAGTGCGGAATGAAGCTTCAGATAGCGACTCCGGACGGCTACAAGCCCGACGCGGGAGTGCTGGCTTCGGCGAAAGGCGATATGCTTCTGACCGATGACCCGAAGGTTGCGGTCAAGGGGGCGGACGTCGTTTTCACGGACGTTTGGGCGAGCATGGGCCAGGAGGGCGAGGCCGAGAAGCGCAAGAAATCGTTCGCGGGCTACACTCTCACCGACGAGCTGATGGCGCTTGCCAAGAACAGCGCGATGATACAGCACTGCCTGCCCGCGCATAAGGGCGAGGAGATTGACTACGGCCTGTTCGCTAAGCACGCGAACGAAATCTACGACGAGGCGGAAAACCGCCTGCATATCCAAAAAGCCGTGATGGCTACGCTAATGTAAAATGTTTTCTTCGATCCATCTCGCGGGGCCGTCGGCTTCGTTGCTGCCGCAGCGGCGCGAGGCGGCGGCTTGAGTCTCGGACAGCGCGTTTTCGACCGCGACGCCGTAGCCCGCGAAACGCAGCATGTCGATGTCGTTTAAATCGTCGCCGAAAGCGGCGATTTTTTCGTGTCCGATCCCCCAGTGCAAGGCGAGCGCGGCGAGCGCCTTCGATTTGGTCGCGTCTTTGTGCATGACCATCGCGAAGTTGTCGCGGCTCTCGACGTAGTACGCTTCCTGGGGCAAGTTATTTTTGATGAAATCGGAATCCTCCGGGCCGCGTACCAGCGCGTAGATCTTTTCGGCGTCCGCTTCGGGGCGCGAAAAATCGGCGTAGCTCCAGTCTGTTATCCAGTCCCATTCTTTCTGGACGTCGAAATTCGCGTAATGCTTTTTGTCAACTTGCGAGGCGACTCTGATGCCCCGCGCGTCGCACGCCAAAAGCAGCGGCGCGGCCGCCTCCCGTTTCAACAGCGCTCCATAAATGCGCGAGCCGTCTGCGAGCCTCGCGGCGGCGCCGTTCATCGTGATCTGCGCGTCGAAGCAACCCTCGGGCAAAAGCCTCACCGCGCTCGAGCTCCTTGCCGTCGCGAAGACTGTCTTAATCCCTTTTTCGCGGCACGCAAGAAACACCCTGCGCGTATAGTCCGATACCGTTTTGTCGTCTTTAAAAAACGTGCCGTCGAGGTCCGTCGCGATAAGCCTAACGTCAAGCACCGATTAGCGCCCCCTTTATGCCCGCGATTATAATATAATCGCGCGAGGGCGGATACGCGTTCGCGCCATTGCGCATGAGGCTGACGAAAAGCCGGATACGCGAACGGATTTTGAACAAATCTATCTGCTTAGCATCGAAGAACTGATTCGCCATACCGGGACGCCGCATTCGGAAAACGGGATTCACCCCGCGATGCGGATAAAACTGTAAACATGGGAGGATAAATATGCCGGCAAAAAATCCGAGCCTTTTGGACAGGCAGCGCATTGCCAAGCCTATGATCGAGGACGAAATCCCGAAGCATCTAGACGCTAACGAGGCGGCGCATGCTTTGGAATTTATCGCGAAGCTCAGGGCGGGCAGGATGGCGCCCGGCTGGGCGGGCTTCACCAACGCGTGGAAGGCTTTGATCAGGGGAAGAACGATCTGCTACATAAAGCTGGGCGCGGGAAGCGGCGCGTTCAACGTGCGCGACAACAAATGGATCGTTGCCGCGTTCCTCGAAAACCTTGCCGAATATGAGGACGAAACAACCAAGTCGGAACTGCGCGAACTGCTTTGGGACAACGTCCTCTACTGCGCCCAAAAACCTGCGGATTCGTTCCCTCCGGAAGAACAAAGGCGCTACGCGCTCAAGTACCCTTGCAACCTCTGGAACTGCGCCCCGGGCAAGGATGTGACCGTATGCGGCAAAAAATTGACCAACATATGCCGGAACGGCAACCGCCAGCATTTTTGGTTCCACGACCCGGACGAAGTTGCGCTTGACGGGATCATGAAACTAATCGAGCTTGAAAAGAGCGCGCGCGCAAACAAAAAATAACCGCCGATTGTAAAAAAACAACGCCCCCCGCCACGGAAAACACGGGCGCGCCTTTTTTCAAACAAAAAAATCCGAAGCTTGTATTGCAGTCAACCCGTAAGTAAAATGGTGCGGCAATGCATTTATGGTTATAAAGCGGGGGAAGCAAATGAAAAAAAGCGTCGTAAGATTATTCTTTATTTTAATAGCGGCGGCGCTGCTTCTGTCTTCCTGCGGCGGATCAGGGGATGAAGCCAAGGCGCCTGCGCCACGTACCTTGAAACGCTTCGGACCGTGATCGAATATTACAACGATTCATACATCTACAACAGGAACATAT
>WREB01000051.1 GCA_009779525.1 Defluviitaleaceae bacterium | reverse complement strand
TCGTGCGCATCGCACGATTTTACCACGCATCAAACGGACTCTCAACGGGCGCGGCGCTCCACGCAAACTCGCGCCGCGTTCGGCAAACATTATTTGCGCCGCGTCGGTTTCTTGGTTATAATTGAATTAATTTTAAAAGCCGATAAAAATTTGAGTATTAAAATAATTAACGCGGGATGAACGACAGGCAAGGAGGCCTACCTATGGATTTAAATGGAATAGTGTTAAACGCATACGATCCGGCGGTTATAACGCCGGCGCAGCCAAGCGGGCAAACCGACAGCGCCGGCGACGCGTCGCAGGCGCTCTCGGCTGCGCCTAAGGACGAAGCCGCGGTATACGAACCTTCGAAAAACAACGCGATCTACGAGCCCGACATGGAAAAAGTCAGGAAGATGTGGTCGGAGCACGACTCGAAAGTGGAGCAGTTCAGGATGCTCGTCGAGACGCTCCTGAACAAACAGGCCCAAAAGTTCGACCTGGCTTACGACTGGTACGGCAAGATCGATTGGAACGACCCGAATCAAGTAGAGATCGACGACGAAACGCGCGCCGCGGCGACGGCGGAAATAGAGGAAGGCGGCTATTACAGCGTAGAGGAGACCGCAAAGCGCCTGCTTGACTTCGCGGTGGCGCTTTCGGGCGGCGACCCTTCCAAGGTAGATTTGCTGCGCGGCGCGGTGGATCAGGGCTTTAAGGAAGTCGAAAAAATATGGGGCGGCGAACTCCCCGAAATCAGCAAAAAAACGTACGAAGCGGTCATGAACGGCTTCGACGAATGGGCGAACGCGGGGTCCGCCTCGGCGATTTCGCTGCTTGCGAAAAAAACCGAAGCGTAACGGCGAAAGCCGATTAACATAATGGAAGGATGTTTCGAGTGACCATAGACAGCATCGTAAACATCAGGATGCAAGATACCATGATGCGCCTTTCGACGATGAAGCGGATCAATTCCGCCGCGGACGACGCGGCCGGACTTGCGATCGCCGAAAAAATGGAAAGCCAGATACGCGGGCTAGACCGTGGTTCGCAAAACACCGAGGACATGCGGAACCTTGTGCGCACGGCTGAGGGCGGGCTTTCGGTCATCAACGACGGCCTCCAGCGGATAAGGGAGCTTGGCGTGCAGGCGTCGAACGGAATCTACACTGAATCCGACCGCGAATTGATGCAGATGGAAGTCGACCAAATCGCTATGGGCATCAACGACATAGCGCGCGGAACGCAGTTTAACAACCAAAACCTGCTCGACGGCAGCTTCGTCAACCGCAACACCGCCTCCTCGCCCGACGGGACGGGCGCGTTGGTCAGCATTTCCGACATGAGCACGCTCGCGCTTGGCATAAAAAACTTCGACGTTACCAAGGGCCCGGGAACTTTCAGCCTTGACGACGTCGACAGGGCGATAGGGCAGGTAAGCCAAACCAGATCGTACCTCGGCTCGATGGAAAACAGGTTCGATTATACGATAAACTCAAACAGCGTCACGATGCTAAACCAAGCCGCGGCGAAGAGCCGCATAGCCGACCTGGACGTTGCGAAGGGGATAAGCGACTACAACAAGGAGCGGATCCTAAACGACGCGAGGCTTTTCATGCAGAAGAACAAGCAGGAAAGCGCGGCGGCGCCGCTTTCGCTGATCGGTTGAAGCTTAATTACATAAATTATTTCTGGAGGCATTGATGAAAGACTTTCCCCGCACGACCGTTGGGGGCGTATCGCTTCCGCGGTTGATTATGGGTTCGAATTGGCTTCTCGGCTACAGCCACACCACCGCCTCGGCGGGCGAATACATTTGGCAGGTAAACGGAAGCGTCGCCGCGATGTCGCAGATCGCCTGCTCGTATCTCGAAAACGGGATCGACGCGATCGTGGTGCCCTATAATCCGGGCGAAAGATGCGAGATACTCCTGGCGGGCCTTAAGGACGCCGAGGATAAGACGGGCCGCAAGATAATCAAGATTTTTACTTACAGCCCCGACGTAGCGGACACGAAGGAGGCGCGCAAAAGCGCCGAGGACTACACGAAGCACGTAAAGGAAAAGGGTGCCGACTTTTTGTTCGTCTTCCACAGCAAAGTCGAGGAGCTTCTCGACAAGCACACGAAACGGATCGACAGGCTGCCCGACTATTTGTACATGATCCGCGAAAACCAAATGATTCCGGGCCTTTCCGCGCACATGCCGGAAGTCGTGATCTACGCGGACCAAAACGAGTACGACGTCGAGTCCTACATACAGATATACAACTGCATGGGATTTTTGATGCAAGTCGAGATCGAGTACATCCACAAAGTCATCTGGGCCGCGAAGAAGCCCGTCATGGCCATCAAGCCGATGGCGGCGGGCCGCGTGACTCCGTTCGTCGGCCTTACGTTCGCGTACGCCACGCTGCGCGAGGAGGACATGGTCGTCTGCGGCGCGTTCACGCCGAAGGAAGCCGCGGAGGACGCCGAAATATCGCTCGCGGCGATCGAGAGGAGGCCGCCCGGCACGGAGGGCAGGCCGAGTCCCGAAAAGACTTCGATAATGAAATAAAACGCCGAAAGGCGTTTTTTTTCGCGAAAAACCGATTTTCAAAAAAAAATTTCGCCACCCGCCTTCGCGGCGACGTAATTAATTTTTTAGGGGGGCGCATGTGTTTAAGGAAACGATTGGCGGCGTCGAGCTTACATTCGAGACGGACGCGGCCGTCTTTTCGCCGGGCAGAGTAGACTCCGGCACGCTCGCGATGATATCGCAGACCGCGCTTTCGCCGTCGGACAAGCTGCTCGACCTCGGCTGCGGATACGGGGCCGTCGGGATATACGCGGCAAAAATCATAGGAGACGGCAACGTGACAATGTCCGACATAGACGCCAGATGCATTTCTCTCGCAAAATCGAACGCCGCGCAAAACGGCGTCGCAGGCGTCTTAGTTTGCGAAAGCGACTGCTTCGACGGCATAATCGAGCGCGGCTTTACCGTAATCATGTCGAATCCGCCGTACCATTCGGATTTCAGCGTTCCGAAGCGCTTCGTCGAAAAGGGTTTCAACAGGCTCGCCGTAGGCGGCAGGCTGGTGATGGTAACCAAGCGAAGGGAATGGTATAAGAATAAACTGATATCGATTTTCGGAGGCGTCGCGATCGCCGAATCGAACGGATATTTCGTCTTCACCGCCGAAAAGCGAAACGATCGCTACGCAAACGTCAAAAACGAAAAATCATAGGACTGACAGGATCAAATAATTTTCATCCCCGCCGCGATGCGCACGGCTTCGGCGTTGTTGTTGGCGCCAAGCTTCAAGAAAATGGATTGCATCACTTTCTTTACGGTGTTTACGGACATATAGCGGCTCGCCGCGATTTCCTCGCGCGAAAGCCCGCGCGAAACTTCCGCGAGCACCTCGCGCTCCCTTACGGAAAGGCGTATTTGGTCCGGTTGGTTAGGCAAAGCGTCCGGCGCGGATTTTAGGGCGCCGGTTTTTTTCGCATAGGCGGAAGCCTTTCTGCCTATCATGTCGAGCCATTTCGCGGGAATCGTCGTCCCGGCTTCTTGCGCGGCCTTGCGAAGCGTCTTAAATTCGGCGCCGAGTTCGATGAACGGCGTCGGAAACGCGCCTTCGCATGAAATTTCATAAGCGGTTTCCAAGTCGGCCGCGGCGCCCTTCGCGTCGCCGGTGCTCGCGCGCGCCGCCGCCTGAAGCAGCGAGAGCGTCAGCTCGCCGAACAAAAACCGATATTCGGCGTTCCTCGGGTACGACTTCGCCAAAACCGCAAGCGCCCGGTTGTAATTTTTTGCCGCAATTTTAAGCTTGACCCCTACGATAAGCTCCATCACGGGAATGTGCGCCTCGGTCGCCTCGTCGCGTTCGTCCGATGCGATCCAGCCCGCCGCGCTCTCGCATTCACCGGTCGCCGCGTAGTAAAATCCCATGAACAAGTCGTAGAGCGGCTGCCTGTTCCAAAACTCCTCGACGTCCAAGTGGGCGCGAAGCTGCCTGGCCATTTCTTCTGCCATTTGGCGGTCGCCGTCGTACGCCGCGATGCGAAGCAGGTAAAAATCCGCCATCATTTCTATCTGGCGCTGGTTTTTTTCGCGCGAACGAAGCAGCGCCAGATGGGCCGAGCTCCTCGCCGCCTCGATCTTGTTTCTGTAAAATGCGGCTTCGCAGGCGGCGAGCTCTTCGTAGCCGTAGTAAAGGCAGTGGTAGGTTTGTTTGATGTAGACGGATGCGCGCCTCGATGATTCGAGGAATGCGTCGACGTCGCCCTCGCAAGCGCCCGCCCCGACCAGGCACGCGAACGACCTTACGTTCGCGAACGCGAAGGAGCCCTTGACCCTAACCGGCGCGACTTTGGACCTGTTGAAATTGGCGATCGCGTTTTTTAGATTTAGGGCGAAATCGTAGCGGTGCGACGAAACGCAGGTATACATGTTAATGTACGCGAGGTTGCAATAAGCAGTGTAAAGCAAATACGGCGCGAATTCGTCGCCGGATTCGCCCCATTCGCATATCGTCGAAAGCGAGCGTTCCCGCGCCTCCAAGTAATTGCCCGCGCCGGCGTAGAGAAGCGGGACGAACAGGTTCGTTAGCAGCAAATAATTTCTTTCGCCACGGTTTTCGGCGGTTTTTCCTAACCCCTCGAGGATCCCCAAAAAATACAGGCAGGTTTCCTGCGGAAGCCTGAACGGGTAGGAAAGCAGTATCTCAAGCATCCTGCCGTAATCGCCGAGTTTCGAAAAATAAAAAAAGGCGTCGGTGCTGTAATCGTGCTTGACGCACCAGTCGGCCGCGATCGCGTAAACGGCGCGCTCCTCCCCGATCGATAAAATGTCCTGCCTGCTTCGCAAATAATCGAGGTAAAGCGGATGCACCCTCAGTTCGTCGGCGAAGCTGTCGAACCAGACGAACGAAGAGATGCGCGGAAGGATCTTGCCGAGGGATTCGACGCCGAACAATTCGCAAAGGATCGCGCCGACCGCCGGAAGGTCGGAAATTAAGGACATTTGGACGAGCGCCTTTTTCTCGCGCTCAAGCAAATTTCCGAACGCTTCCGTCTCGATTAGTTTATTTATGTTGCCCTTCATCGCTTCTTGCGCCTGGCCCGGATTTTTGGGTCTTCGTTTAAGCGCCATCGAAAGCAGATGGACCGCAAGCGCCCATCCGTCCGTCGATTCCAAAAATTTTAGGGCGTCGCCGGGCGTGACGGGGATCTGCCTGTGGTTGAGGTAAGCCGTTATTTCGTCGCCGGTGAAGCGCAGCTCTTCCTCGGTGATTATTTGGACCTGCCCCTTCGAGAAAAGGGAGACCACGTTTATGTCGGGTTCGCTTCGCGAGATGAGGATCACGCACGCCCCCGGTATTTGCAAATGCGCGCAGCGTTCGGCGAACGCGAGCGCCTTGCTTGACTTTATTAAATGGAAGTCGTCAAGCACCAGAAATGTTTTGAGCGAAAGGTGCTCCGTCGCCCGAAGGATAGTAACGAACTGCTTGAACCTTGCGGCGGTTTCGGGAAAGCCTAGCTCGCGCAATCGCGCCGAAAGCTCCGGGTTGTCGAACGAAATGACGTGCGTCAGGTTTTCCCAATACCGCGAGCCGATGTTGTCGCTTTCGGTGAGCTGCACCCAGCGCATGACCGCTTCGGGGTACCCTTCGACGAAATGCCTGACCGCAGTTGTTTTGCCGAAACCCGCGCCCGCGATCACATAAACGAGCTTGGAGCGCGAAGCCGCCTCCAAAATCGCGCCGACCCTCGGGCGTGGAAGCAGGCTTTCCGCCATTACGGACGCGTTAAAAATATCGTTTTGCGAAAACGTCATCGAACCTCACCGGCTGGATTCTTCCGTTCGAGCAGATAGTCGCGAAGCTTGTCCATAACGAGTTCGAAGTCCAGCGGCTTACCGACGTGGTCGTCCATGCCGGCGGCGATGCAGTTTTCGATGTCGTCCTTGAAGACGTTGGCGGTCATCGCGACGATCGGCACTCTTACGGCGCGCGGCGAATCGACGCCCCGAATCAGGCGGGTCGCCTCGAAGCCGTCCATCTCCGGCATCTGCAGGTCCATGAAGATGATATCGTAGCGATCGGGGCGTTCGCCGTAAATCTTTACCGCCTCAAACCCGTTCGCGGCGCAGTCGATTTCAATTTCGGTCGGCTCGAGCAGCGCGATCACGATTTCCCTGTTTATCTCGACGTCCTCCGCGAGAAGCAGGCGCTTTCCGGAAAAAAGCCCTTTGATGTCCTTCGCGTCCGAGCCGTCGGCGTCCTTCGTTTGCTGGCCTTCCGTTTTACCCGGTTCGGCGATGCCCAGCGAAACGGTGAAAAAAAACGTCGTTCCGACTCCCGGCTCCGACTCGATCCAGATTTTTCCGCCCATCATCTCGACGATCCGCTTGGAAATCACGAGCCCGAGCCCGGTCCCCCCGAACTTGCGGGAAGTGCTGCTTTCCGCCTGCATGAAGGATTGGAACAATTTCGCCTGCTGCTCGCGGCTTATGCCTATTCCGGTATCCGTGACCTCGGTCTTTATTTCGCAAAGCCCGTTTTCGTTTTTAACCAGCGCGGCCTTTACGTCGATCGAGCCGTTTTCGGGCGTAAACTTCGCGGCGTTAGAAAGCAGGTTCGCGACCACCTGCGCGAGCCTCTGCTGGTCGCCGACGAGGGTCTTGGGAATTGACGCGTCGATTGAAAGCGAGAGCTTTTGTTTGCGTTCCTCTATTCGGAAATTAACGACGCCCGCCGTCCGCTGCAGCATCTTCTCGAAGTTGAATTCCACCGGCGACAGCTCGAACTTGCCGGATTCGATCTTCGACATGTCCAGGATATCGTTTATCACGCCGAGCAGATGGTTCGAGGCGTTTTTTATCTTGCCGATCGCGGCGTCCTTTTTTTCCAAATCGCCGGTCGACTGCGCGATCGTCGTCATTCCTATGATCGCGTTCATCGGGGTGCGTATCTCGTGGCTCATGTTGGCCAAAAACTCGCTTTTCGCCTTGCTCGCGGAAAGCGCCTGGTCCTTCGCCAAAACCAATTCGGTGTTGTCCCAGACGACGACTACGGCGCCGTCGTTGTCGCTAATTCCGTTGCAGACGTACGTGAACCAATGCGTTCGCCCGTCGATCTCGAAAGACGCGAGCGTGGTGTACTCGCCGTCCTTAAGCGCGTCGGCGAATCTGCCCTTTAGTTTATTTATGTCGCTCTCGTCCGCATCGTTTAGGAGTTTTTGCCAAAGGAACGTCAGGTCGAAACCGGAGAACGTCCGCTTGAAATGCATGTTGGCGTAAGCGATTTCATAGTCGTTGTTGAGCACGATGAGCGTTCCGGGGATGCTGTCGAAGTAGGCGCCGATTATGTCGAGGGTT
>WREB01000050.1 GCA_009779525.1 Defluviitaleaceae bacterium | reverse complement strand
GAAGGCGGTCCGCGCGAATACGAAGGCAGGAGCCAAGCCGACGCCCCCGAATGCGACACGGTCGTTTTATTTAAGGCGAAGCGCGAATATATTCCCGGCGACGTCGTTTCCGTCAAAATCACCGGAAGCGACGAATACGATTTGTACGGAGAGGAAGCCGGATAGTTAACCTGTTCATAGCAGGCTTTTAAAAAACCGGATGCGTGTAACTCACGGGCGGCGGCGATTCGGCGGCGATTAATGATTTCGCGTTGTGGTACAATGGGCGGCGGCGGAAAACTCTTGAAATGGACGGTTTCCCGTTTCGCCGTAGCAAAGCTGCCGAATGACTGCGATTAAAAGGCGGTGCCCGGTTTTGAATTTGCCGAATTGGCTGACGCTTTTTCGCGTCGCGTTGATCCCGTTTTTTTTGTTGGCTTACCTCGTCGGCGGAAGCCAGTTTTGGTACGGCGGCTTCGCGGCGCTGCTTATATTCGCGGCGGCCTCGGCGACCGACGCCGCGGACGGCCGAATAGCCAGAAAACGCGGCCAGGTGACCAATTTCGGAAAGCTTATGGACCCGCTCGCCGATAAGCTCCTGGTTTGCGCGGCGATCGTCGCGTTCGTTTCGCAAGCCGAAATGCCAGCGTGGGTCGCGGTGCTTTTCATCAGCCGCGAATTTTTCGTAACGGGGCTTAAGATGCTGGCGCTCGAGCGGCGTGAAGTTATCGCGGCGTCAAGGCTTGCGAAGTTAAAGACGGCCGCGCAGATGGTCATGGTGTTTTACGTTATCCTGCATACTTCCGGCGCGGCGCAGTCGTTTTTTTCGCGCGTTTTAAATAATTTCGCGGCGCGCCCCGAAGGGGCCTCGGTAATAATTAAATGGGTCCTCATTATTTTGGCGGCGGCGCTTTCGGTCGTTTCAGCCGCCGAATACGCGCAAAAAAACAAGCGTTTGTTCAAAAACATATGATAACGCCCGGGAGGCGCTGATGGTCGCTGAAATACTTTCGGTCGGAACGGAGCTTCTGCTCGGCGACATAGTCGACACCAACGCTTCATTCATCTCGCGCGAGCTCGCGAAGCTTGGGATAAACGTCTACAGGAAAACCGTCGTCGGCGACAACCGCGCGAGGCTGCTTTCGGCGTTTGGCAGCGCGTTCGGCGGCGCGGACCTGGTGGTCGCGACGGGCGGGTTGGGCCCCACCGACGACGATATCACCAAGGAGGTCGCGGCCGAATACTTCGGGCTTCCGCTTGTCCTTCACGACGAATCCTGGGAAGCAATCAAACGAATCTTCGGCGCGACGGGTAATTCGGCATGGCTTCCCGCAAACAATAAAAAACAGTCGATGCTGCCGGAGGGCTGCGTCGTGCTTCCGAACGCGAACGGCACGGCGCCGGGCGTCTGCATCGAACAAAACGGTAAAATCCTGATTTTGCTTCCCGGCCCGCCAAACGAGATGGAGCCGATGTTCACCGGGCGCGCGGTCCCGATTTTACGCGCGAAGACGAATACCGTCTTCGTGTCGCGCAACCTCAAAATCGTCGGGGTGGGCGAGAGCCGCGCCGAGGAGTTGCTTCGCGACATGTTCGACGCGCAGACCAACCCGACGCTCGCGCTTTACGCGAAGGTTTCGGAGGTTTGGCTAAGGATCACAGCCTCGGCGAAAGACGAAGCGAAAGCGTGCGGCTTAATCGGTCCGGTCGCGGAATCTGTTTACGAACGCCTCGGCGAAAATGTCTACGGCGAGGACGCGGACACGCTGGAGGGCGTGGGCGTAGAAATTTTAAAGAAACGCGGACTTACGCTTTCTTGCGCGGAATCCTGCACGGGCGGGATGCTTGCCTCGGCGATCGTAAACGTGCCCGGCGCCTCGGAAATCTTTATCGAGGGAATCGTCGCCTATTCCAACGAATCGAAGAAAAACAGGCTCGGCGTCAAAATGGAAACGCTTAGCGAATTCGGGGCGGTGAGCGCGCAAACGGCTTCCGAAATGGCGGAGGGCGCGGCCAAAGCGTCCGGGGCGTCGGTGGGGATTTCGACGACCGGCGTCGCCGGCCCAAGCGGGGGATCCGACGAAAAGCCGGTAGGATTGGTTTACATAGGCCTCTATGTCGAGGGGCGGGGCGCGATTACCCGCGAGTATAAGTTTTCGGGCGACCGGATGAAAATAAGGAGGCGCGCGGTAGTTAGCGCGCTCGATTTGCTGCGCAGGGAGCTTCTAAGGGGATAAGGGGGAAGAGATGGCGAAGAAGGAAGAAAAGAATTTGAAAAAAAAGGCGGCGCCGTTAGTCGACGAAACCAGGGCGGCCAAGGAAGAAGCGCTGTCAAACGCGCTCGCCAACATCGAGAAGCAGTTCGGCAAGGGCGCCGTCATCCGCATGGGCGACAGGGGGGCCGACGTGCTGCAGGTGCCCGTCGTCACGACGGGCGTGATTTCGATCGACCTGGCGCTTGGGGTCGGCGGCGTCCCTAAGGGGCGCATCGTCGAGATCTACGGGCCTGAATCCTCAGGCAAGACGACCCTGGCGCTGCACATAGCGGCCGAATCGCAAAAACTCGGCGGCATCGCGGGCTATGTCGACGCGGAGCACGCGCTCGACCCGATATACGCGAAAAAGCTCGGCGTCAACATAGACGAGCTGTACATAGCGCAGCCCGACGACGGCGAGCAGGCGCTCGAGATCGCCGAGGCGATGGTGCGCTCCGGCGCGATCGACGTCGTCGTCATCGACTCGGTGGCGGCGCTCGTCCCAAGAGCCGAGATCGAGGGCGACATGGGCGCGAGCCACATGGGCGTTCAGGCGCGGCTCATGTCGCAGGCGCTCCGCAAGCTAACCGGGATAACGAGCAAGACCAATTGCATCGTGATATTCATAAACCAGCTCCGCGATAAAATCGGCGTGACCTACGGCAACCCGGAAACGACTACGGGAGGGCGCGCGCTCAAGTTCTATTCGTCCGTCCGCATCGACATCAGGAAGGGCGAGGCGATAAAAGTCGGCAACGACATCATCGGCAACCGGACCAAGATCAAAATAACTAAAAACAAAGTCGCGCCCCCGTTCAAGACCTGCGAAGTCGACATAATGTTCGGGGAGGGCATCTCGAAGGACGCCGACATAATGGACTTAGGCGTCGCGCTCGGGCTTATAAACAAAAGCGGTTCGTGGTTCGCGTACGGTGAAATGCGCCTCGGGCAGGGCCGCGAAAACGCCAAGGCCTACCTGAAGGATCATCCCGAAATCTGCCACGAGATCGAGAACGCCGCGAGGCGAAACTACGGACTGAAGGAACTCGAGGACCTTGCCGGCCCAGAAAACTTCATAGCCGTCGACCCTTCGGCGCTTTCCGACCCCGCGGACGACATCGAGCTTGACATCGAATTGCTTGACGATCCGGATTCGTTCGGCCTGGACTACGAAACCGAGTAGCGTACGGAAGGGGCGCCCATGATACAGGGTTTTGGCCAGATAAAACTATTCACGCTAAGCGCGAACCCGGAGCTCGCGAAAGGCATCGCGAAGCATCTGGGGCAAAAGATCGGCGATTCCGAGGTAATCCGCTTCTCGGACGGCGAGATATGCACGCGAATAAACGAAACGGTGCGGGGCTACGACGTGTTCATCATCCAGCCGACTTCCCCGCCGGTAAACGAAAACCTGATGGAGCTTTTGATCATGACCGACGCGCTGAGGCGTTCGTCGGCGGGCCGCATTACGGCGGTGATCCCTTATTTCGGCTACGCGAGGCAGGACAGGAAGGACCGCTCGCACGCGCCGATAACGGCGAAGCTCGTCGCGGACATGATAACCGCCGCGGGCGCCGACAGGGTGCTTTCGATGGACCTGCACTGCCCTCAGCTTCAGGGCTTCTTCAACCTGCCCCTCGACCATTTGCGCGGCGTGTATCTTTTCGCGAAATACTACAGGGATAAGTTCAAGGACCTTTCCAACGTCGTAATTGTCTCGCCGGATTTGGGAGGGGTCAACGACTGCCGCATATTCGCGGAGATGCTGGACGTGCCGCTTGCGATCGTCGACAAGCGGAGGCCAAAGGAAAACGTCTCCGAAGTCATGAATTTCATCGGGGAGGTTGAAGGCAGGGACGCTATCTTGCTTGACGAGGTGGTGACGACGGCGGGCACGCTTACTAACGCCGCGGCGTCCGTCATGGAGAGGGGCGCTAAATCCGTCTACGCCTGCGTGACGCACCCGGTGCTCTGCGAAGGCTCGGCGCGCCTGATCGGCGACTCGCCGCTCGAGGAGCTTGTCGTACTCAACACGATCGCGGTGCCCGAGGAAAAAAAGATCGGCAAGCTTAAGGTGCTTAACGTCGCCAAGTATTTCGGGAACGCGATCGACTGCATACACAGCGGAAAATCCATCTCGAGGCTGTTCGAGCTGGACTGACGGGCGTGTACGCGGTCGTCGGGCTTGGAAACCCGGAGGATTCCTACAAGGGAACCCGGCACAACGTGGGTTTCGAAACGGTGAACAAACTCTGCTTCGACCATAAAATTTCGATACGAAAATACAAGCGCAAGTGCAGGGCCTACGTCGGCGAAGGTAATATCGGCGGGATCGGCGCGGTCTTCGCAAAGCCGCAGACCTACATGAACCTAAGCGGCGAGTCGGCGCGCGCGATATTAGACTTTTACAAGATACCCCCGTCCGGATTGATCGTCGTTTGCGACGACGTTAACCTTCCGGCGGGGGATGTTCGCGTGCGCGAAAAGGGCGGCGCGGGCGGCCACAACGGGCTTAAGAACATAATATCGCGGCTTTCGACCGAAGAGTTCATTAGGGTTAGGATCGGCATCGGCGCGAAGCCGGAGGGTTCGGACCTCGCGGGCTACGTGCTCGGCCGCGTCGGCAAGGGCGAATTCGACACGATCGTCGACGGTATCACCAGGGCGGGCCGGGCGGTCGAAACCATTATGCGCGAGGGGGTTGGCGCCGCGATGTGCAAGTTCAATAAAAAAGCAGCGGCGCCAAGCGACGCGCAACCCGCCGCGGAGGACAAATGAACGCGCTGGCCGGGCTGCTTTGCGATTCGCGCCAATTTATTCAGGCAAAGGCCGCCGTTAAACAGGGCGGTCCGGTTTTGTTGTCCGGCGTCGTGGATTCGCAGAAATGGTGCCTCGCCGCGGGGCTGATCGGCGAACTGGGCCGCGGCGCCCTCATCGTCGCCCCTTCCGAACTGAAGGCGAAGGAAATTTACGAGGACATGTACTATTTTCTCCGCGACAAGGTTTACCTGTACCCGAGCCGCGACGTCATATTCTACGCCGCGGACGTAAAAAGCGCGGACATCACGAGACAGCGGTTCAAGGCGCTGGAGGCGCTTCGGGGTGGGGCGCCATGCGCGATTATCGTCTCGGCGGAGGCGCTGCTCGACCGCGCGGTCCCGGCTCGCGAATTTGAGCGGCACATAGCTGTCCTTGAGGCGGGGGACGGACTCCGGCCCGAGGCTTTGGTTGCGAGGCTTTCCGAAATGGGCTACGAACGCGCGCCGCAAGTCGAGGGGCCCGGCCAGTTCGCGCTGAGGGGCGGGATACTTGACATAGGCCCGACCGTCGCCCGCTGCGACGGCGCCCTGCTTGCCGAGGCGCAGGCGATTAGGCTGGAATTTTTCGGGGACGAGATCGATTCGATACGCGTGATCGATTCCTATTCGCAGCGGTCCGTCGAAAAAGTCTCGAAGGCGCAGATTTGCCCGGCGCGCGAGTTCGTCTATGACGCGGAACGCTTGGTTGTCGCAATCGAAAAAATCAGGCGCGAATACGAAGAAACGCGGACCGGGCTGCGGAGGGAAAACAAACGCGCCGAGGCAAGCGCGCTTTACGAAACGATAGGCGCGCCCCTCGAGGAACATAGCGAAGGCGGCGGGCATCCCGGATTTGTCAACGAATCGTTCTTCACGTTCTTCTACGAAGGCGCGACGAGCCTGCTCGACTATTTGCCCGTCAACTCGCTAATATTTTTCGACGAACCCAACCGTGTGAGCGCGCATATGGAAGCGGTGCAAGCCGAATACGCCGACAGCGTGAGCCACAGGCTGCTCTCGGGGCGGCTGCTTCCGTCGCAGGCCGGGATGGTTATGTCGTGGCAGGACGCGCTGCATAACGCCGCGGCGTTTGGCGAAGTGCTTTATACATCGATCCCGCAAACCCTCCGCGACTTCAAGCATAAGGCGGCCGTCGAATTTAACGTCAAGTCGTGCGCGCCGCTTCGAAGGAGGCCGCAGGATTTGCGCGAAGATCTCGCGCAGTGGCTGGACAAAAAATACCGAATCGTCATTTTGGCGGGGCCGCGCCGCCACGCCCAGGCGCTTTCCGAGGAAATCGCCTCGCAGGGGCTGCCCGTCCGGTACGCGGACGACTTGAGCGGCGCCCGGGGGGAAGCCGACGAAGGAACTGAAAGCGAAAAAATTTCGCCGGGCGAAGCGCTGCCCGGGGGATATATAACGGTAACGCGCGGCACGCTGACCGCCGGCTTCGAGGACCCGTCGCAATCGCTTGCGGTCGTGACCGACAAGGAGCTTTTCGCCGTCGACAAGAGGCGCAGGAAGCGCAAGTCGCGAAGGGACAAGAACGCCGCCAAAATCCAAAGCTGGGACGACCTGCGGCCGGGCGACTACGTGGTGCACGACAACCACGGAGTCGGGCTTTTCAGGGGAATCGAGCAGGTCTTCACCGAAGGCTGCTTCCGCGACTATATGAAGCTCGAATACTCCGACGGGGGCTGCCTCTACGTGCACACCGCGCAGATGGACGCCGTGCAAAAATACATCGGCGGGCAGGCGCAGATAAAGCTTAACAAACTCGGCGGCGCGGACTGGGCGCGGGCGAAGTCGCGGGCCAAGGGTTCGGTAAAAATTTTGGCTGAAGACCTGATCGCGCTCTACGCCAAGCGGCAAAATTCGGAGGGTTTCGTCTACGGGCCGGACACCGTCTGGCAAAGCGAGTTCGAGTCGCTTTTCCCGTTTGATGAGACCGACGACCAATTGTCCGCCATAGAGGACGTAAAGCGCGACATGGAATCGGCGCGCGTCATGGACAGGCTCATATGCGGCGACGTCGGCTACGGCAAGACCGAGATCGCGATACGCGCCGCATTCAAGGCGGTGCAGGACAACAAGCAAGTCGCGTACCTGGTACCCACGACGATACTCGCGCAGCAGCACTACCTGACTTTCAAGGAGCGCATGAAGGACTACCCCGTCCAAATCGAGCGCCTCTCGCGATTCCAGACCAAAAAGGAACAGGCGCTGTCGGTGCAGAAGCTTTCAAGCGGAGGCGCGGACATCGTCATCGGAACTCACCGCGTCCTTTCGAAAGACGTGAAGTTCCAAAACCTCGGGATGAT
>WREB01000049.1 GCA_009779525.1 Defluviitaleaceae bacterium | reverse complement strand
AAGACAACGCGCGAAAAATTTGGGCCGTATACACGTTCCTGGTTTGGCATGGGCAGTACTTTAAGGATTGAAAGCGGATCGCATGACGATACGGCGCGGCTTGCCTTTCGCATCGCGCAAGTCTCGTCGCCTGGAGACATATACGCTTTGACCGGCGAACTCGGATCGGGCAAGACAGTTTTCGCCAAGGGATTCGCGCAAGGCTTTGGCGTATTGGAAAACGTGACAAGCCCGACATTTAACTTGATGAACGTTTATTCGGGCAGGCTCCCTTTTTTTCATTTCGATCTGTACCGCCTTGACGACGCAGCCAGATCCCTCGAGGGTATCGGCTACGAAGACTATTTTTTCGCGGACGGCGTAAGCCTCGTGGAATGGGCTGACCGCGCGGCAAGCCTGTTTCCGCCAAACGCCGTATGGGTCGGTATCGAGCGGCCGAATCCAAGCTTCGATAACGGAGGCAAAAGGATAATAACCTTGCAAAATTTTTCGGGGACGCTGGATTGATTCTGCTTGCGATAGACACTTCGGGCACGACGGCAAGCGCCGCGATTTTAAGCGGCGATGCGTTATTGGCCGAAACGAGCGCGGACCCGAAAGGCCGCAGGACCCATTCGGAAATCCTCCTTCCGCTAATCGACTCGATGTTCGGCTACGTCGGTTTGGGTATTCGCGAAATCGACCATATTGCGTGCGCGTGCGGGCCCGGCTCGTTCACGGGGCTTCGCGTCGGCGCCGCGACGGCTTTAGGGCTTGCGTTCGGCGCCGAAAAAAAAGTGATCCCGGTCCCGACGCTTGACGCGCTCGCCTATAACGTAGGCTGCGGAATAAGCGACGGCGGTTTTTACGTGATGCCCATGATGGACGCGAGAAGATCGCAGTTTTACGCGGCGCTCTACAGCTGCGCGGGCGATCGTCCGTCGCGCTTATCTGAATACGCCGCGGCTTCGGCCGAGGAATCGCTTGAGATGTGCCTGAGACTTGCCGACGCGGGCGGTTCGGTCATAATAACCGGAGACGGTTCGCACGCGTCGGAAAATTTTAATACGGCCCAGGATAAGCTGCGCTTCACGCTCGCGCCGCAAAACTTAAGAAGGCAGCGCGCGTCGTCCGTCGGGCACCGCGCGATTACGATGCTTGCGGAAGGGTATGACCCCTGCGCCGGGTTCGAGCTTATGTACGTCAGGAAGCCGCAGGCCGAGCTTAACGCGAGTGTATAAAATATTGCCTATGCAACCGCGCCACGTCGACGCGGTTTGCGAAATCGAGAACGATTCGTTCTCGGTGCCCTGGTCAAGGGAGTCGATCGTCGGCGACTACGTAAACAACGCGCGCTCCGCCTATTTCGTCGCTTTGGACGAAGAAGACTTGGTCGTCGGCTACGCGAGCGTCTGGCATGTGGTAAACGAGGGTCATATCATCAACGTCGCGGTGGACAGGCGGCACAGGCGAAGGGGCGCCGGTTCGCTTTTGATCGAGAGGCTGGTTTCGTTCGCGGCCGAAAAGGAAATGATCGGGTTAACGCTCGAGGTGCGCGTCGGCAACCGGGAGGCGATGGGCCTCTACCATAAGTACGGCTTCGCGGTGGAAGGGCTTCGCAAAAATTACTATTCCGACACGGGCGAGGACGCGGTGATAATGTGGAAGCGGCTTCCCGCACCGCAAACAAATCAAGGTTGATAGGGGTTTCAAATGGAAGGGCATAACGAACTTGGCTGGGAATCGCTAAAATATTTCGCCGATACGGACGCGCTTGCCAAAAGCGGTGTTAACGATGGCGGCGGCAACTGGCTGATAGGGCAAAAACGCGCCGCGGAGGCGCTTTCATTCGGGTTAAAGATAAAGGATAAGGGTTACAACCTGTTCATTTGCGGCGCCGCAGGCACCGGCAAGACCACGTTCGCGAAATCGTTCGCCGAAGAAATCGCGAAGGAAGAAGCCACGCCGCCGGATCTGTGCTACGTCTATAATTTCGAAAATCCTAAGTGCCCGAGCCTTATCAGCCTCCCGGCGGGAAAGGGCCGAAACATGCGGGACGCCGTCGGCGAAGTGATGAACCGCCTGACGAACGAACTGCCGAAAACTTTTTCCAACCGCGACTTCGAATTTAAAAAAAGCGAGATAATGAAGCTGTTCCAAAGCAAGCGTGACGAAATAATCAAAGAGATGACGGAGGAGGCGCGCGAACAGCATTTCGGCGTAAAGAACACGAACAACGGCATCTACTTCATGCCGATAATCGACGGCGAGATGATTAACGAGGAACAGTTCGAGGCGCTCTCCCAAGAGCAGAAGGATAACATAACGGTAAACTCCGAATCCGTACACAAACGCGCGGCCGAAGTAATGCGCCAGATACGCGAGTACGAAAAGAAGACGCGCAGGGAAGTCGAGGATCTGGAGTATACCATCGGGCTTTTCACGGTGGGCCGCCATATGAACGCGGTGATGGAGGATTTCTCCGACGAACCCGAAGTCGTCAAATACATGAAGGCGGTCAAGGAAGACATACTCGACAACTTAAGCGACTTCATCGCGGACGATTCCGACGAGGATGAGGCGATAAAGGATTATCTTCCCTGGTACACGAAGAAACCCGCCGACGACATCTTCACCCGCTACAAAGTCAATTTGATCGCCGACAACACGGAAACGTCCGGGGCGCCGGTGGTCGTGGATTTCAACCCGACCTACGCGAACCTGATAGGCGAGATCGAATACGACAACGAATTCGGGAACTTTTCGACCGATTTCATGAAAATAAAGCCGGGCCTTTTGCACAGGGCCAACGGCGGCTATTTGATCCTCCAGGCCCAGGACCTTTTGATGAACACGCACGCCTGGGAGATACTCCGAAGGACGCTAATAACCGGTCAGATCGTGACCGAGCCGATACGCGAATACGCCACCGGAATCGCGGTTTCGGGGGTTAAGCCCGAACCGATCCCGGTTTCGGTGAAAGTCATCATTGTCGGAAACGGCTGGTATTACGATCTGCTGTACGAATACGACGACCATTTCGAAAAATTGTTTAAGATCAGGGTGGACTTCGATTACGAAATGCGCCTGGATAAAGGAAACCTTGAGCAAATCGCACAGTTCGTGCGAGGCTGGGCGAAAACTAACGGCCGGCCCGAATTCATGCCAAAGGCGATCGGGAGGCTCGTCGAGTATTCGGCGAGGCTCGCCGAAAGGCAGGACCGCCTCACGACAAAATTCAACAGGCTCGTCGAAATAATGGCCGAGGCTTCGGCGCTGTCGTCAGGCGGCGGCGAAGCCGGAAACGTGACGGAGGGCGACGTCGCACGCGCAATCGCAAAACGCGAATACAGGCTCAACATGTACGAGGAAAAGCTGACCGAGCTTATCGAGGACGATATCGTGATGATCGATACCGACGGAAGCAAGGTCGGGCAGATAAACGGGTTGGCCGTGATCGACGTCGGGGACTACGTGTTCGCGAAACCCTCGCGGATAACGGCGACGACCTATATGGGCAAGGCTGGCATCATAAACATCGAAAAGGAAGCCGAGATGTCCGGGAGCATCCACGACAAAGGCGTGCAGGTCCTAATCGGCTACCTCGGCAAGACGTACGCGCAGGAGTTTCCGCTTTCGCTTTCATGCCGCATTTGCTTCGAGCAGAACTACAGCGGGATCGACGGCGACAGCGCTTCGAGCACGGAGCTTTACGCGGTGCTTTCATCGCTTGCGGGACTGCCGATCAGGCAGGATATCGCCGTAACGGGAAGCATCAACCAGCACGGCGAAATACAGCCGATCGGCGGCGTAACTTACAAGATCGAGGGTTTTTTCGACTTATGCGCGAGGCGTGGCCTGACCGGAAGGCAGGGCGTCATAATCCCGACGCGAAACGTGCGGGACCTGACGCTTAAGGACGAGGTAGTCGACGCGGTCCGCGAGGGATTGTTCCATATATACCCGGTCGCGCACGCCGACGAGGGTATCGAGATACTGACCGGGCTTCCTGCGGGCTCCCCGGACGGAAAGGATAAGTTCCAGTTTGACAGCGTGCACGGGCGCGTTTACAAAAGGCTCCGGTCGCTTTACAAGAAAGCGACGAGGGGCGACGAATGATTTCGGGGGAATGAATGAAGACATATTACGTGACAACGCCGATTTACTATTTAAACGACAAGTTCCACATAGGACATACGTACACGTCCGTCGCCGCGGACGCTATCGCGCGCTACAAGCGCGCGCGCGGCTACGACGTTAAATTTTTGACTGGGACCGACGACCACGGGCAGAAAGTCGAGCGCGCCGCGGAAATTAACGGCGTCACGCCGAAAGAGCACGTGGACGCGCTGACCGGTCCAGTCAAGGAACTTTGGAAGGCGGCCTGCGTCGACTACGACATCTACATCAGGACGACCGACGGCTACCATATGGAAGCGGTGAAAAAGATATTCAAGGCGCTCCTCGACAAGGGCGAGCTGTATAAGGGCGAATACAGCGGGCTTTACTGCACTCCGTGCGAGACTTTTTTCACGGAGCGCGAATTGGAAGGCGGCAAATGCCCGGAATGCGGCCGCGCCGTCGAAACGGTCACTGAGGAGTGTTATTTTTTCAGGCTATCCAAATACGCCGAGCGTATTATGCGCCATTTCGACGAAAACCCGGGCTTCCTGCTTCCGGAAGCCAGGCGGAACGAAATGCTAAACACGTTTCTGCGTCCCGGGCTCGAGGATCTTTGCGTATCGAGGACCACGTTCAAATGGGGCGTCCCGGTCGATTTCGACCGAGGCACGTCATTTACGTCTGGGTCGACGCGCTCCCGAACTACATCACCTCGCTCGGCTACATGTCGGACGACGACTCTGACTTTAAAAAATATTGGCCGGCGGACCTGCACCTGATGTCTAAGGAAATCGTACGGTTCCACACCATAATATGGCCCGCGATTTTGATGGCGCTGGAGCTTCCGGTCCCGAAGGCGGTGTTCAGCCACGGCTGGTGGCTCGCCGACGGCGAAAAGATGTCGAAGTCGAAGGGCAACGTCGTCGACCCGATAGGGTTGATCGAAAGTTACGGCGCGGACGCCGTAAGGTACTACATGCTTCGCGAGTTCGCGTTCGGCCAGGATGCGAACTTTACGCGCGAATCGCTTGTTAACAGGATAAACGCCGACTTGGCGAACGACCTCGGCAACCTGCTTTCAAGGACCGTCGGGATGGTGGAGAAATATTTCGGGGGCGAGCTCCCGGACGTTTCTTGCAAAAGCGAATACGACGCCGACCTGACGCGGCAAGCCGAAGGCACGGTTTCGGAAGTCGAGCGAAAAATGGACGCGCTGATGTTTTCGGAAGCGCTTTCCGAGACATGGAAATTAGTCAGGCGCGCGAATAAGTACATCGACGAAAACCAGCCGTGGCTGCTGGCGAAGGATCCGGAAAAAAAAGCGGCGCTTGCCAACGTGCTTTACCATTTGGCGGAGACGCTGCGGATCCTCGCCGTGCTGATCGCCCCGGTGATGCCAAACACCCCGCGGATCATTAGAGAGCAGCTCAACATAAGCGGGGACGAATTTGGCTTGTGGGATAGCGCGAAAAATTTCGGGATGCTCCCGAGGGCGGTTAAAGTGACCAAGGGGCCCGCCGCGTTCCCGAGGATCGAAAAATAAATGCAAAGCGGTTTTTTCGATTCGCACGCGCATTACGAGGACGGCCGGTTCGAAAGCGACAGAATAGAATTGTTAGGCTCGATGCCCGGGCGCGGCGTCTTTGCTATAATCAACGTCGGTTCGTGCATAAGGACGTCGAAGGCTTCCGTTTGTTTGGCGGAAGCCTTTCCGTTTGTGTACGCGGCCGTCGGCGTCCATCCGCACGAAGCGGATTCGTTCGATGAAGAAAGCCTCCACGATTTAAAACGCATGTGCGCGCACGAAAAAGTTGTCGCGATCGGCGAGATCGGCCTGGATTTCCATTACGACTTTTCGCCCCGCGAAACGCAGCGAATCGTTTTTAAAAGGCAATTAGAACTTGCTAAAGATTTAAACGCGCCTGTGATCGTCCATTCGAGGGAGGCGACCGCCGAGGCGCTCGCTGTTTTAAACGAAAGCGGCGTGAAACGCGGAGTTATCCATTGCTTCAACGGAAGCTTAGATATCGCGCGCAGATATATAGAAATGGGTTATTTTATAGGGATCGGCGGCGCGGTCACGTTCGACAACTCGAAGAAACTGCGCGAAGCCGTCAGAGAAATACCCGCCGAAAAAATTTTAATCGAAACCGACGCCCCGTACCAAACGCCCGCGCCGCGTCGCGGAGCGCGCAACGATTCGTCGCTCCTCGGCTTTACGGTCGGGGCGATAGCGGCGATCAAAGACGTCCCGGCCGGCTACATAGCCGATTGCGCGCGCGAAAACGCCCTCCGCTTCATAGGCAGGGAAACCGTCTAGCCCGTCAGAAAAGTTTCGCGAACGTCTTGCTGTTGTTGTAGAAGCCTTCGCCATAAATAATTTCGCCGCCCACCGCTTCGGCGATTTTACTAAGGTACGACTTGAACGTCTCGATCGCGGTCGAAAGCTCGATCTCAAGATAACCCGGCATGGATGAAACCGAAACCTGCGACTTCACTAGTATCGCGTCGCGAAGCGATTCGTCGAGGATAAGAATCTTTACTTCCTGGGGCTTTTCCAATTCGCGGTGGAACCTCGCCAAAAGTTCGCTAAGTTTTTCCTTTTCGATCATTTCCGAGTCGGCGAAACCCTTAATCTTGCAAGCGAACTCGTAGAGCATTTAACGGCTTTCCTTATCGTACGGAACCCCCGCGGCCTTCGGCGCCTGCGTACCGCGCGAGGCGAACGCGAGGACGATTAGCGTCGCGACGAAGGGTATCATCTTATAAAAGCTGCTGTTGATGCCAAGCGTCATAAAGAATGAAATTCCCGAATACGAAGCCGAAACCGCCTTCATCAGGCCGAAGAAGAACGCGGCGAACAGGATCCTCCCGGGCTTCCACTGCCCGAAAATCAGCACGGCAAGCGCGAGGAAGCCGTAGCCCGAAACCGTGGCGTTGAAGCTTGTCGAGGTGGGTATCACGAAAATAAGCCCGCCGAGCCCCGCGAGTCCGCCCGATATCAAAACGCCTGCGTAGCGCATCGCGTAAACGTTTATCCCGACCGAATCCGCCGCCTGCGGGTGTTCGCCGCACGCGCGGAGCCTGAGCCCGAACTTCGTCTTGTACAACAGGAACCTAGCGGCGATCAAAATTAAAAATCCCAAGTATGTGGTTATGTACGTGTTTTGAAAAAACATCGGCCCGATTACGGGAACGCTTCCTAAAATCGGCACGCTCGGGATCCTGAACTGGTTGGCGAACGGTATCTGCTGCACCGTCCTTATCATCCTCGCGACATAGATCGAAAACGCCGGCGCGAACATGTT
>WREB01000048.1 GCA_009779525.1 Defluviitaleaceae bacterium | reverse complement strand
GGTCAACAACTTCGTAATAGTCAACGCTTCGGTCCCGACCGGCTCGATGAAAAACACCATAATGATAAACGACCGGATCGTCGCGTTCAGGCTCTCGTACCTGACCGGCGGCCCCAACCTGTATGACATCGTCGTCTTCAGAAACCCGGACGACGAAAGGGTGCTTTACGTTAAGCGCGTGATGGGGCTTCCCGGCGACACAGTGGAGATAAGGGACGGCAAAGTCTACTTAAACGGCTCGGTTTCGCCGCTAAGGGACGAGTTCATACTCAACGAGACCCACGGCAACTACGGGCCGTACGAGGTCCCCGAGGGCCACTACTTCATGCTCGGGGACAACAGGGACGACTCGCAGGACTCGCGCTACTGGATGAACAAGTACGTCGCAAAAAACAAGATACTCGGGAAAGTCGTCTTCAAATATTTTCCGGGCTTCAAGATGCTTTACGGCGCATAGATTAAGGCGGCGGCGAAAGGGGGCAGGCAGATGGCGAAAGTTGAAAAGGAAATGCTTATCGGCGACATCATAAGGCTTGACGAGGGGCTTATACCGATACTGATGCGCGCGGGGATGCACTGCGTCGGGTGCCCCTCGGCTCAGGGCGAATCCCTCGAGGAGGCGGCCGCGGTCCACGGGATGGACGCGGACCCGATCGTAGAGGAAATGAACCTGTACCTGAGCGAAAAGGGCGCGTAGGAAAATAAAATAGTTCGGCGCGGCTTGAATGCCGCGCTTTTTTTATTGATTCGCCGCGTTTTTGCCCCGCCGCGTTGCGCCAAAAATTTTTTCGCGCTATAATCAAAAAATCGAACACATGTACTGGTTTTTCGGGGAGGCTAAAATGGCAATCGGTGAACGCCTTCGCGCGCTCCGCAAAGAAAAGGGCTTAAGCAAGCGCGACCTCGTTTCGTCCCTTCCGCTTAACTACAGCACGTACGCCAACTACGAGTCCGGTTTCCGCGAGCCGAACTCCGAGATTTTGCAAATGCTCGCGCGCTTCTTCGGGGTGTCGATCGACTATGTGCTCGGCGCTTCCGAAAACCGCAGGAAGGCCGACGAGATCGCGATCCTTTCGGAAGAGGAGCACGACCACATAATGGGCTACCGCTCGCTTGACGAACACGGGAGGGACCTAGTCGACTGCGTGTTGAAAAAAGAGTGCGAGCGCGCGAACTATCCAAACGACAAGGCCTCGCCCGACTTAAAAAACCTGGGCGGCAAGCAATGGGTCACGCTGCCCGTCTACCCTCAGCGCGTTTCGGCGGGGATGGGCAACTACCTAAACGACGAAAGCGAAAACGATTACGAGACGATGCGCTTCATGCAGACCCCGGTCAGCCTGCGCGCGGATTTTTGCATCCGGGCGAGGGGCGAGAGCATGGAGCCTAAAATCTGCGACGGCGACATCGTGTTCGTCAAGGCCGCGCCGAAGATCGAGGCGGACAGCATCGGGGTGTTCACCTACGAGGGCGAGGCGCTCATCAAGCGGCTGAGGGTGGACCAGAAGAAAAACACCGTCCATTTAGAATCCTTAAACAAATCCTTCGCCGCGAAGCAGGTGCGAGACGCCGAGTCGCTCCGCACGGTCGGGCTCGTGATCGGCGTCGCGGAAAGCATGAAGTAAAAAATGTCGCGCATGTAAAAACATTTGAAAGTTTACGGAAGCCAAGACAACTATTAATAGAAAGAAGTTAAATTCGTGCGAAAACTAAAATTGTATTTTGATACTTCTACGATAAGCCATCTTTTCGCAGATGATGCCCCCGATAAAATGCGCGACACCAATCTTCTATGGAAAGATGCGATAAACGGCAAACATGTGATTTTTATATCACCGGTCGTCATTGACGAAATTGAAAATTGCGAAGAACCCAAACGTAATCAAATGCTCGATCGATTGGGTCAAATCCAATTTCAAATTCTTGCAAGAACAGATGAAATTGTGCGTCTTGCCGACGAATATATAAAAGGGAACGTTTTAAACGAAAAAAGTTATGCCGATTGCTTGCACATTGCATTTGCGGTAGTTTATAATTGCGATGTAATCATTTCATGGAACTTTAAGCATCTGGTTAATTATAAAACCATCAACAAGGTAAAAATTGTTAACGCCATTAATCATTATAAAGAAATAAATATTATGCCGCCGTCAATGCTGCTGGAGGAGGTTGAATAAAATGACGGAGAGTTTGGCTATGTTGGAAATCCGTAAAATAAAAAATAAAAACTCTTTACGCTACCGTAAAATGTCTCCCGAAGAATTATCAATAGAGTTTGATGAAGCCACTAAACGATTCATCAAGCAAATGGGTAAGGATATTAAGATAATCACTTTACCTACTTCCGCTAATGAAACTGCCGGGAACGAAGCGGGTAAATCGAAAGACGACCAATCTAAACGGAGCGTGGGTTAACCTCATTTCCGTTGCTTACAACGGCGAAATTATATATTATTTACCCGATGTTTTTTAGTCTTAGCCGGCCCACCCCATCGAGCGGCCGACGGCTTTCTTCCAGCCCGCGTAGCGGCTCTCGAGAGCGTCCGAATCATTTTTTGTGCCCGACGGGTAAAAAGTCCTCTCGACCGCGCGCTTCGATTTTATTTCATCCAAACCTTTAAATAAGCCGACGCCGATACCCGCAAGCAAAAACGCGCCGAACGCGGTCGTCTCCGTCACGGCGGGGCGCTCGACCGGCACGCCAAGCAAGTCGGACTGGAACTGCATCGTAAAGTCGCTTCTCGAGACGCCGCCGTCCGCGCGAAGTATCGAGACCGGAAGGCGCGAGACCTCGTTCATGTGGTCGATCACGTCCCGCGACGAATACGCGATCGATTCCATCACCGCGCGCACTATGTGGCGGCGGTTGGTCGAAAGGTTCATCCCGCAGATCGCGCCCCTCGCGTACATGTCCCAGTGCGGCGCCCCAAGCCCCGAAAACGCCGGAACGAAGTAAGCGCCGTCGGTGTCGGGCGTCTCTTCGCAGATCGCCTTTATCTCCTCGACCGAACCCGCGAGGCCCATGTCCCTAATCAGCCATTCGACCGCCGCTCCGGCGTTGAAAACCCCGCCCTCGAACGCGTACGCAGCCTTTTCGCCAAGATGCCAGGCGAGCGTCGTAAGGAGCCTGCCCTGCGCCGTCACCGGCCTATCCCCGATATTTTTTAATATGAAGCAGCCGGTTCCGTAGGTGTTCTTCACGTCGCCCGGCGCGAGGCACGCCTGCCCGAAAAGCGCCGCGTGCTGGTCGCCCGCCGAACCCGCGATCGGTATCGGCGCCCCGAAGAGTCCGGCTTCGGTCTCGCCGATTATCCCGGCGTTGGGTATCAAGTCGGGAAGCAGCCCGCGGTCGACGCCGAAATATTCCAGCAGCTCTTTGTCCCAGTCGAGCGTTTTTATGTTGAAGAGCATCGTGCGCGAGGCGTTGGTGTAGTCCGTGACGTGCCGCCTTCCGCCCGTCAGCCGCCAAATCAGATAAGAGTCGATCGTGCCGGCTAAAAGCCCCCCGCGGTTGTGGCGCCCGAGCATCCATTTTAGTTTGGTCGCGCTGAAGTACGGATCGATTATGAGACCCGTCCGCTCGCGGACGACGCCCGCCATGCCGTCCGCCTCCGCCTCGGCGCAGATGTTTGACGTGCGCCTGCACTGCCAGACGACCGCCTCGCAGGCGGGCTCGCCGGTTATACTGTCCCAAAGCAGGCAAGTCTCGCGCTGGTTGGCGACACCGATCGCGGCGACTTGGCTTGCCGAAACGCCCGCGATCTCAAGCGCCTTCTTCACGCATTCGACCGAATTGAAAAATATCTCGTTCGCGTTGTGCGAAACCCAGTCGGGCCTTTGGTGTATCTGCTCGTGCGCCCTCCTGCCTTCGGACACGATTATCCCGTCGAAATCGAAAAGCAGCGCGCGCGTGCTGGTCGTGCCCTGGTCAAGCGCGATTATAAAGGGCTTTGGCATTAAGGCCTCCGTTTGTTTTTATGCGTTTTCATTATATGCTATAATGAGCGCCGTTCAAGCCGCCAAGCCGGAGGAAAGCGCGCCAAGTGGTGACTAAGCAGAAGATAATCACGATGGCGAAGCTCGCCGTCTACGACAAGCGCGACGGCGGGCCCGACCGCGTCATAGACGGCTACTACCGCCACGATTATATCTATAAAAAAAACATGGCGACCCGGTTTTGCGCCGGCGCGGGCGCGGCAGTGCTCGCCGGCGTCTATTGGGTCAGGACGCTTCTGTTTGAAGGCGCGGACATCTTCGAGCTCGACCTTCAGGCGAGGCTGACCGAGACGCTCCTTTTCATAATAGCGGCGATGGCGGTCTATTCGGTGATAGGGACGCTGCAGTGCACGAGGCAGTATTATCTAGTCCAAAAAAGGCTGAAGAGGTATTCGGCGCTTACCCACCAGCTCGAGCGGATCAATCTGCGCGCGGCGCAAAGGGCCGAGGCCGAACGCTCGGCCGAGGCGGAAGGAGCTGCCGGATCGGATTATGAACCAGTTACTGACCGTACGAGAATACGTCGTTAAATTTATAAAGCGCTTCGAGACGGCGCTCGGCTACATCGGCAAGTTTCTGCTGGGCTATTTCGCGTACGGCAGGATCCTCGCGATCGGCGAACCCCACGAACTGGTCGCGCCCTTCATCGAAGCCGTGCCCGAGCGGGCGCTGCTTCCGCTGCTGGCGCTTTCGTTCGCGCTCTTCCCTTACGCGCTCTCGTGGCTTTTGATGTCCGCGATGGTAGCGGTCGGGTTCTCCTCCCACATAGAGATCGCCGCGGCGGTGTTCGTCGTGCTGCTTCTGATATTTTTCTTCTACGCGCGGATGGCCGTTAGGGAATCCGTATTGATTTTGCTCATGCTTTTCGCGTTTTACTTTAAGATGCCGTATCTGGTCCCGCTCCTAGCCGGCCTTTACGGCTCGCTCACGATGGTTTTGCCCGTCACGATTGGGATATTCATCTGGGACCAGATACCGGTGGCGACGAAACTCGCGGCGACGGCAAGGACCGCCGGAACGAACCTCTCCGAAATGCCCGAGACTTTCGCCGAAATCTACAACTCGGTCGTAAACAGCATCGCCGCCACGCAGTCGTGGCTTTTCACGGCGTTCGTGTTCGCGCTTGTCGTCGTGACCGTTTACGTCGTCTCACGGCTTACGATAGACTATTCGAAGGAAATCGCGATACTGCTCGGCTGCGTGATAACCGTCATAGGCAAGGTGCTTGAGGCGATCGTCACCGGCGGAATCGTTTCGATAGGCGCGGTCGTCTTCCAGACGATACTTTGCGGCGCTTTGGTTTTTATCGTCCGCTTCTTCGACGCGGTGTTAGACTACCAGAGCGCGGAGTCCGTGCAGTTTGAGGACGAGGGGAATTTCTACTACGTCAGGATCGTGCCGAAGATCGCGATCGCGCCGAAGAAGCGCGTCGTCCGGAGGATAAAGCCGCAGGATTCGCGGCAGGAGAATTAGGGGGCGCGGGGCTTCCATGTTTTCAAGGGTGCGCGAATGGATCTCCGAAATCAACATCCCGTCGCTCGGGCTTCCGGGGATAGGGTTCGTCGAGATCGTAGACATAATAATAGTCGCCTACATCGTCTACTTCGTGCTCAAGTGGATTAGGCAGACGCGCGCCTGGTCGCTCTTAAAGGGCCTGATAACGATACTTTTCATCGCCGCCGTCGCGTTTTTGTTCAACCTCGCGACGGTGCAGTGGATACTGCAGTACGCGTTCGCGATGGGGCTCATCGTCGTGGTGGTGCTGTTCCAGCCCGAATTTAGGAAGGGGCTCGAGCAGATAGGGCGCGGCAAATTTTTCGCCTCCATTTACAAGGGCGAGCACGGCCGCCAGCCTTGGGTCGGAATCCATACGGTCAACGAGGTCACGAAGGCGGTCGAGGAAATGTCCGCGGCCAAGATGGGCGCGCTCATCGTCTTCGAAAAGGAAGTGGCGCTGGGCGACCACGAGCGGACCGGCATCGCCGTCGACGCGGCGGTCTCAAGCCAGCTGCTGCTTAACATTTTCGAAAGCAACACGCCGCTTCACGACGGAGCGGTGATCATACGCAACAACAGAGTCACCGCTGCGGCCTGCATCCTGCCATTGACCGCCGAGGAGATCGGGCACGACATGGGGACGAGGCATCGGGCCGCCGTCGGCATAAGCGAACTTTCTGACGCGCTTGTCGTCGTCGTTTCGGAGGAAACCGGGGCGATATCTATCGCCGAGGGCGGAGCGATCGCCAAAAACCAAAACATAAGCAGACTGAGAGAGATTTTTTTGACGAGCGCCGAAGGGGAAAAGCCCCTGCAGAGCCTGATAAAAAACGTAAAACACGCGAGGGTTCCGTTTAAGAAGCCGGACGGCGGCGAAAATGCTTAGGCGCTTGTTCGACCTGGTGTTTAAGGACCTCTGGTGGAAGCTCGCTTCGCTAGCCGTCGCATTCGGGCTCTGGTTCGTCGGGACCAACATCGCAAACCCCGTGATGAACAAGGTGTTCGTGATCGGGCTCGACACTTCCAACCTAAACCAGTTTACGCAGGACGACATCGTCGTGCTAAACCTGGACGAGGTGGAGGCGACCAAAATAAGCGTGACGCTGAGGGGCACGAAGAACGAGCTCGCCTCCCTCGACGAGATGTGCATAAGCGCGAGGCTCGAGATACGCGACATCGACAGGGAGCCGATCCGCGAGACCGACTACGCGCCCGCGTACTTCCAGGCGGACGTGAGCGTCGTGGTGCTGCCCGGCTACGACGTCGAGCAGACGAGCAGGTGGCCGTTTTTCGTCGAGCTAAGGCTCGACCAGTTCGTAAGGCAGCAGCGCCCGGTCTTCGCCTTCTACACGGGCGACGTCGCCGAAGGCTACGTCGTGCGCTCGTGCGAGGCCGAGCACGGGTTCGTCACGATAAGCGGCGCGAAGTCGGTAGTCGAGAAGGTGCAGACGATACAGGCGCAGACCAACGCGTTCGCCGCGGAGGCGAGCTTCAGCAAGCTCGAGCCGCTCCACGCGTTCGACGAGGATAAAAACGACATCACCGGAATGGTCGGGCTTAGCGAGTCGAGCACGACGGTTTCGGTCACGGTGCAGCCGTTCAAGACGGTCTTGCTCAGCGCCCCTACGACAGGAGTGCCGCCGCCCGGCTACGAATTCATCGGGGTCAGCTACAACCCAAGCACGATAAGGATCGTCGGCCCGGCCGAGACGCTTCGCAACGTAAGCCGAATCACGCTCGAGCTCGTGTACCTAAACGACAAGACGGAGACGTTTACCGAGCAGTACAACCTGCCGCCCTGGCTGCCCGAGGGGGTGACGCTCCTCGAGGGCGAGCCGTTTGAGGCGCAGGCGACTTTCGCCATCGAGCCCAAGATCGAGAGGACGTTCGAGCTTAAGCCCGGGGAGATCGAGATAAGGGATATCGCGGAAGGCGCGACGGCCAGGATACACAGGTCGGCGTCGATTTCGGT
>WREB01000047.1 GCA_009779525.1 Defluviitaleaceae bacterium | reverse complement strand
TAAGCGCGCTCTCGAAAATCTTTTGCCTTGCGTCATTGCCGATCGAAAACGCCGGCGCGATCTCGACTATCTTTTGGTGGCGCCTTTGGACGGAGCAGTCGCGGTCGAACAGGTGGACGACGCTTCCGTACGCGTCGCCTATGATTTGCACCTCGATGTGCTTTGGGTCCTTTAAATATTTTTCGACGAAGACGCGCTCGTCGCCGAAGGCTTTCCGCGACTCCTCAAGCGCCTCGCCGAACACGCGCGGCATCTCGCCCGGCGTGTGCGCGACTCTCATGCCCCTTCCGCCACCGCCGTTCGACGCCTTGATGATGACGGGGTAGCCTATGCGCCCGGCGATCTCAAGCATTTCGTCGAGGCCAGAGATCGCGTAGTCGGTCCCGGGTATCGTCGGGACAAGGCACTGGGCCGCGATCTTCTTCGAGGATATCTTGTCGCCGATTTGCTCCATCGTCTCAAGGCTCGGGCCGATGAAGACGATTCCCGCCCTGTCGCAGGCCCGGACGAACTCCGGGTTTTCGGCGAGGAAGCCGTAGCCGGGATGGATCGCGTCGGCCTTTTTTTCCTTCGCTATCCTTATGATGTTGTCGACGTCGAGATACGCGTCTATCGGGCCCTTGGCGGGGTCGAGCATGTAGCTCTCGTCCGCCTTCGCGCGGAAGAACGAATATTTATCCTCCTTGGAATAGACGCAGATGGTCCTTATGTTAAGCTCGGTCAGCGCGCGGAACACGCGGATCGCAATCTCGCCGCGGTTTGCGACGAGCACTTTTGAAAAATACCTCTGGTCCTGCTTTTGCATGACTTCCCCTATCCCCTGTAGCTATTCGGCATTCGCGCCCTCGCGCACGCTTATTTCCGCAATTATTTTTTCGTACAGTTTTGCGTCGATCTTATACTTTGACCTGTATATTAGAAAACTCGATGCGATGCAAATGAGCGGGAAAATCAGCATCGCCGCCTTCATCAGCCAAACGCCGCCGGAGGTCACGTCCGCGGCGGATTCGGCGTCCTTGATCCCGGAGACGACCGCGACCGCGCCGACGATCCCGCTTGAAACCGCCCCGCCCATCTTGTTTATGAAGGGCTGCAGCGAAAACGTTATGGAGTCGTTGCGCCGCCCGAGCTTCCAGTGGCCGTACTCGACGGAATCCGCGAGGAAGACGAGCATCAATAGCTGGACGAACGCCTGCCCGACGAAAATAAGCATCCCCGCGGGCCCGACGAAAAGCATGCTGTCTGCGGGCGCGAAAAAGAATAATAAATAACCCGCGACAATTAAAACGATCGCCGCCGTGTACAGGTTCCTTCTGCTGAACCTTTTCGAAAAAAGCGGGAAGACGGCCAGCGCCGCTATCTGCGAGACGCCTAAAATCGCCGCGAAGACCGCGTACATGCCCTCGTCGCCGTAGGCGTACTTGAAGAAATATATGCCGAAGCTTGTGGTCGTGATGTAGCCGATCATAAACAGCGCCATGCAGACCGCGGTGCAGAGGAGCTGGTCGTTCTTTACTATCACGCCGACAAGCTCGCGCGGCGTCGTGCGTTCGCCGCGGCCGGCGGCGGCCGCATCCGCGGGGCGCCTGACGCCGATGAGCGTGACCAGCTGCCCCGCCCACATGATTGCGACGGCCAGGACCGCAAACATCAGAAACGCGCGCTGCGTTATTCCGCCCGCGTCCCCGCTTTTGCTCCACGCCGTAGTGATCGGGACAATGCCCGCGACGACGAAAAAAAGCCCCGCGTTGGCGCAGATGCGCGCGACGGAGCCGATCTTCTCGCGCTCTTTCTGGTCGCTTGAAAGCGAGGGAAGCATCGACCAAAACGGTATGTCGTTGGTCGTGTACGCGAGCCCCCAAAGCAGGTACAAGACGCCGAACAACGCGACGCCGCCCGGCCCGTCGAGCGGAAAGCCCGTGAAAAGCAGGATCGTAACGGCGCCCGAAGCGAACGCTCCGAAGGCGATCCACGGCTTGAACTTTCCGAAGCGCGTGCGCGTGTTGTCGACGACAAGACCCATCACCGGATCGTTGCAGGCGTCGAACACGCGGCAGGCGACGATTATCAGCGTGATCCACCAGAACGGGCCCGTCGGCACGTCCAGCACGTCGGTCAGATAAAATATCAGGAACATGCTTATCAGCGAATAGACCATGTCGCGGCCTATCGTGCCGATTCCGAACGTCAGCCTGTTGCGCATATGATCCGCCTTCAAGTTAGCTATGTTATGATAGGTTACTTTAATAAACGAATCTTGTAAACGAATGAGGATGCTTGTTCAAATATATTATTTTCGGTATTATTAAAACTCAGCCGCCTTACCTTCGTGACGCTTATCTTTATTCCTTCGGTTTCATTCAGCAATTCCGTGTAATGCTGAAAGTTTGCCCCGAAATATTTCGTCAGGTACAAGCGGATTATTTTTTTCGTTCCTTGTCCCCGGTCGCCGTTACCGGCGGTCTGCCCGTATTACCGTGTTTGACCGCTTCTTCGCCTTTTTACGCCACTCCTTTTCTTAGGCGTTTGATTTGGCGTTCGGTCAGTCCCAATAGTTCGCTGGCTTCAGCTATGCTCAGCTTCCCGTCCAGGCTCGCTTGGATTACTTTCAATTTCTTTGATGCTTTTTTCCCCGTTCGTTTTTTTTATCCATGTTATACATTCTACTCGAACATCCGTTGGGTGACATTTTCATTGAACGTTTATAAGGGTGACATTTTCATTGGTCGTTAACACAGTCGTTTAAAAAATGTTGACATTGTTTGATAGATCTGTATAATAACCACCAGACGCACAATTCGAAACAAAAGGAGGACTTATGAAAAAAGTCGGCAAGAGGCTCATGGCTGTTGTCATGACGTTGGTTTTCACGGTTGGTTTTTCGTTTTCGTCGTTCGCCGATCATTACAAACCGGGAACAAGTCAGTTATGTAACAACACGTATGTAGAATGGTCTCACTCGTTACTTGACCAAACCGGACCTGATGGAAGTCATTTATTGATGAATGGCACAACTTGTTACAAGACATATTACATTCGGATGCATAACTTGAAATGCTCAAGTTGTTACGCGCCTGTCGGTACCATAAAAAGCAAATGCACTATATCACATAGCCTATGCGGTTCACACGAAGTTTATCATTAATATATCAAAAGTTTACCCGACCGCGTTAAAAACGCGGTCGGGTATTTATTTGGAGGCGACACATGAAAAAATTTTCAAAAAAATTTTTTCTTTTAATTAATATAGTTATTTGGCTGTTTATCCAAGGTTGCGGTAACGAACCGAAAGGAGACAAAGTAATAAATAATGAACTAAAAGAAGAAGAAGTAATAGGTAATAAGCCAAAAGAAGATGAAAAAATAATAAACAATGAACAATCTATATTCATACACAACGATTCCATCGACTTTATCACTTTCGCCGTAACCGAACGATACGAAATAGTCGCATACTCCGCCTCGAACGGGCTCAACAAGTATTCGACTGAAGGCGAGCTGATCGAATCTTATCCTAACATAGGGCCGGTTACTCACTTGAATTACGAAAATGGCGCGCTTTACGCGATATCGACCGTTACTTGGGATTTAATCGAAATAATACTCGAGGACGAAGGAAAAGTTAAAGTAATATGCGGTTTTTCGTTCCTCACGGAAATCAGGGGAATGGCGGTTGCGGGAGACAACGCGTATTTGCTCGGCGTCCCCGCGGGCGATGAGTTCGATTATTCAAGTTGGGAAGTCGGCAAGTACATTGATTTCGGCGAGAAGATTTTTGAAGTTGACTTAAAAACCGGGAAAATAACTGTGGTAAACGAAATCGAAAACCCAATCGTAATCTACAGAGGCGAAGGCGACGGAATCTACGTTTATTCACACCCCAAAGATACTTATATAATCGGTTTTTATAACCAAAAAAACAAAAAGCTCGGACAAATCGCCGAAATGAATGATGTCGGCTATGCGATGGAGTTCGCTTACGAATTCGGATTTTTTATCTACCAGGGCTACGAAACGTTGGGGCACGTAACGGCGTATCGGATGTCCGACGGCTTTAAGATCAATATCATGGACGACGTGCTAACGATGCCCGGCAGCGCCTTTAAGCGCGCGGGAGGCAACGTCGCTTTTTTGGGCCAAACCGCAGCTGACGTAGAAACGCATACGATCGAAACAAGGTTGTTTTGTATCCAAGTTACTGAAGACCATGCGAAACTTATGCGAAACCCCGTACAAAACGCGCCTAACATAACCGAAAACGGAAAAGATGCGGAACCTATAGAAAATGTACAAGCAAAAACCGAGGAGCCCGCGCCTTACAGGGGAACGGTTACGATATCGTCGGGCCTGTACGGCAAAGTGTTTGATATAAACTATATAAACCATATTAGCGGAATAGAAACCATGTATATTAACCAACCGTCAACCGTAGCTGGATACCAAGCGTTTTTGTCGTCAATCATGGCAGGGGACGACCGCATCGACATCTACATACTCAACGCGGACGGCGAAACATCGTCGGCATTGCGCGACCTTGGAGGTTTCGTACCGTTGACTTCGTCTAAACCTATTTCAGATTATTTAAAAGATTGTTATGGGTGGGTCGGTGAGGTGGCAAAAAAGAACGGTGAGATATGGATGCTCCCGTTACAATACAACTCGTCGTTCCTCTGGTACGTGCCCGAAAACTTCAATCGGTTCGGTCTTAACCCGTCCGATTTCGAGCATTTTGACGACTACTTGGATACTGTCGCAAAGTTTAACGTTGCAAAGAGGGACGGTTTCAAGTCATACGCCACATATGTAAATACGTACGAAAATTTTTGGTTAAATCAATACACTTCGACATATTCGGGTATAAACGACGAAGCCGCTTTTTTCGACACGGATTTGTTCAAGAACTATTTTAAAACGATTTGGACGGGGTGGCTTAGGTACGGTAACCCGGATTTGCCAGAGGGCCATCACCCGTTATTGCAATACGACTATATGCATTATAGGGAAAATATTCCGCACGAACTCGGCCAGCGCAGCGTCGACTACGACCTTGGGACTGTAGTATTTAAGCTTGAAAATCTTCATTTTCATTATGAAAAATCGCTAGACGACATCGAAAACTGGCGCGCCCTTCCGCTGCCGAGACTATCTGAAGAAGTGACTAAAAACTATTTTTATGTCAGCTACGCGCTTGTCAACCCGCACAGCAAGAACAAGGAACTTGCCATAGCGTACCTGGAGGCGGCGGCTTCCGACATGCTCTCGGCTATAACCTTTCCTGCGTTCGTCATAAAAGACGAGGCCGCGTACGCGGGGCACTACGACATGGGCGTGCCGCTTTACCGGGACCTTCATTCGATATTTGCCGACGGCGAGGCGATAATCGACGCCTTCCCCTTCGACTACAACGTAGTGGACGCGTACCAAAGCGGGAAAAAAACGCTCGACGAAGTTATCGAAACCCTTAACCGCCAATACGACATCTGGAAAAATGAATAGCGCGGGATCATTCAGGTTGCTTCGCGCCAGGTATTTTTTGTTCGCTTTGCCCGCGTTCGCGGGCTTTTTTCTGATGTACGCCTTTCCGTTCGCGCGCTCGGTTTGGTATTCGTTTATCGACAGCGTTTTTACCAAAAACTTCGTGTTCCTCGGCAACTACGCCGAAGTCGCAGGCAACCGCTTCTACCGGCTCGCGGTTAAAAACACTCTTTTTTTCACGCTCGCCGGTTTCGTTTCGCTGATGCTGCTTTCGCTTCTGTTTTCGTTTTTGTTGAGCGAGGCGAGACGCAAAAGTTCGCTTATCGAGGCCGCGCTGCTTGCGCCCATGTTTCTGCCGACCGCGAGCGCCGTGTTCTTTTGGCGGCTGCCGTTTGCAAGCCCCGCCTTCATAAATTTCGCAAGGGAGCATCTGTACGCCTCGGGCGTTCTCGCGGCGCTTCCTGTCTTTTTGATGTTTTTATGGAAAAACGCGGGCTTCAACATGGTGATACTATGCGCGGCGATTTCGGGCGTGTCGAGGGAAATTTCCGAAAGCGCTTCGCTCGACGGCGCCGGAAGAGTAAGGCGCTTCATCGGGGTGACGCTTCCCTACATAACGCCGGGCGTGGTCTTCGCTTCGCTCCTCTCTGTTTCGGGGACGCTAAAGATCTTCCGCGAGGCATACCTCTACTACGCGACAGACTATCCGCCCGACGCTGTGTACACGCTGCAGTTTTACATGAACAACCATTTCAGGAAGCTAAACTACCAGTACCTGACCGCGGGGTCCATCATGTTCACCGCCGCGGTCGCGGCGCTGCTTTTAGTATTCGTTTGGTGGGAAGCGAGAAGAAGTGAAAAGACGTATTGAAACGGTTTTCATAATTATTATGGGTGCGGCGGCTTTGGCTTTCGCCGTGCCGGTCGCCGTGCTTTTTTTGCGGTCGCTTGAGTTTGACGGCGTTTTTCCGACGCTCGGGCAGTACTACGAACTGCTTATCACTAATTACACGTTCCTCAATTACTTTTGGAACTCCGTCGCCTATTCTTCGGTAATCACGGCGGGCTGCGTGACAGTCTCGTTTCCGCTGGGTTTCCTTTTCGCCAAGGTTAAGTTCCCGGGCCGAAACGCGGCTTTTTTTTTCTATCTTCTCATGATGCTCCTGCCGTTTCAGTCGACGCTTTTGCCGAACTACATACAGCTTCGCTCGCTTGGCCTCTTGGATATGCCCGCGGCGCTTGTGCTTCCGACGCTGTTCTCGCCGTTCGCGGTGTTTCTTTTCCGCCAGTTCATCGTCGCGATACCCGACTCTCTTATCGAGTGCGCGTCGCTCGACACTTCCTCGGCACTGGCTATCTACCGGCACGTCGTATTCCCGCAGGTCAAGCACGCCGCGGTGGCGCTTTCAGTCCTGATTTTTTGCGAGAGCTGGAACATGGTCGAGCAGGCTATAATTTTCGCGGCTGGAAACCCGGACATCCGCCCACTTTCCGTCGTGCTCGATTCGATGCCCGCGAACGTCTCGTTTAGCGCCGCGTTCGTCTACATATTTCCGGCGCTGTTTTTATTCTTCCGCTTCAAGGACGCGCTCGTCGACTCAATCTCCGGAATCGGGTGGAAGTGACGATGAAAAGGGTGTTGCATGCCATATTTTTTGCCTTCGCCGCGGCGCTTTTGGTGTTTACGTTTTACGGCGATGAGCTCTATGCGATAGGAAAGCCGGTCGCGGCGGTCCGCAGGCCATCCTCCGTAGAAAACCTATACACCGGCGAGCGCTGGAACTGCTTCGACGCGAGGGCGCTCGTGGTTATCGACGGGCGTCATTACGTCTACGTCGCGGAACGCGAGAAAGGATTCAGCAGGGACATCTTCACGGCCTGGCTTACCGAGATTAAAGTCGTCAGAATCGAATACGAGGGTGAAGCCGGTAAGGCGTTTGTCGAGCACAGATCGATTAACATCAAAGAAGGCGTCGCCGTCCCGATCAAGGGGGATTTGTCCGAAGGCGCCAGGTTCGTCACAGGAAAATAGCGCCGCATGACGGTG
>WREB01000046.1 GCA_009779525.1 Defluviitaleaceae bacterium | reverse complement strand
TATACAGCCCCGTCCGCGTCATGACCGCGCTTCGCGCGCGCGTAGCGCCGGAACGGTTTTTTATCAAGTCCGCGACGAGCTCCGGGTTGAGGTGCGCCCTGCCCCCCGCGGATAGCCGCATAAAGACTATACCGTCTCCGCGGCTTTCGGCGCTTATGACGTCCCGCCTGACGTCGGCGGCCGCTTCGCCGCGCTTGGTTTTTTTATTTACGATAATGCTTTGCTCGCCCATCATCCATCCGACCGCTTCCTCGATTTCTTTATTCAAAGCCGGTTCCCCGGCGTTAAAGACGTATCCGGCGGAACTAACTTCCGCCGCTAGGCTCGGGCTCCCCTCCGCCATTTTTCCCGCCCCAAAAAATATGAGCCCCTCCGGAGCGCAGGCGTTGAGGCTTTCCGCAAGCAACGCGCCCTCAGCGGGGCCCTCGAGGACGAGCTCCGCGTAGTCCGCGGAAGCCTCCATCCCGAGCGGGAGCGGCAGCGCGAACGAAAGCAGCATGTGCGGGTTGTACCCACGCGAATACGAAACCGGGAGCATTGAGCGGCGCACCGTTTTTTGCACCGCGCGCATAAAGTCCAGATGCCCGAGGAACTTAAGCGCGCCCCGCTTCGAAAACACCAGGCAATATTTACTTATAGTGTCCGCCTTATTTACCTCCGCCATCGCTTCGGCCCAGGCAGGCCGTCCCCTCCAGCCCGCAGCGGGCGCACCGCGTCATGCAGCCCGGCGTCGTTTCGCTGTTTATCGCCCGCGAATACTCGCCGCGCAAAAAATCCTTCGAGACGCCCGCGTCGATGAAGTCCCAGGGCAGCGGCTCGTCCAAGCCCCGCCCGCGCGAATTTGAATCGATCAGGTCGAGCCCCGCTTCGCCAAACGCCTTTTCCCAAATATCGTATTTGAAATGCTCGGTCCAACCGTCGAACGACGCGCCGTTTTTATACGCGAGTTCGATCGCCCGGGCGACGGGCCGCCCCCCGCGCGAGAGCGCGCCCTCGACCGCCGCGGAATAGGCGTCGTGGTAGCGGTAGGCCACTCGCTTTTTTTTAATTGAGCCCTTCACCGTTTTTTGCTTCGCGAGGTAGGTTTCGGGATCGTCCTGCGGCGCCCACTGGAACGGGGTGAACGGCTTCGGGACGAAGCAGGACGAACTGACGCTCACGCTTGGCGGCCTCGAGCGTTTTTCGTACGGAAGCTCGTAATATTTGTCTACGATCCGCTCGGACAGGCGGGCGATCTGTAGCAGGTCGCTTTCGTCTTCGGTCGGAAGCCCCGTCATGAAGTAGAGCTTGACACGGTCGAACCCCGCCTCGAACGCGCTGCCGCAGCCGCCGAGTATCTCTTCCTCCGTCACGTTTTTGTTGACGCAGTCGCGAAGCCTCTGGCTTCCCGCCTCCGGCGCGAACGTAAGCGACGACTTACGGACCTCGCCTGTCTTTTGCAAAACGGAGAGCGATACGTTGTCGACGCGAAGCGACGGGAGCGATAAGTTGACGCGCCGACCCCCGAACTGCGCCAGCAGCCCGTCCACGATTTTTTCAAATCCGGAATGGTCGCACGAAGCGAGCGAAACGAGGGAAACCTCCTCGTGGCCGGTCGAATCCACTATTTTTTTGGCGCACTCGATTACTTTTTCGGCGGAGCGCTCGCGAACCGGCCGGTAGGCGTAGCCCGCCTGGCAGAATCGGCACCCCCGCGAACAGCCGCGAAATATCTCGACCATCGCGCGGTCGTGCACCGCCTCGACCGACGAAACGACGAAAGTTTCGGGGTAAAAAGTATCGTCAAGGTCCGCGACCGCGGCTTTCACAACCCTTGCGGGCGCGAATGTCCGGTTCGTCGCAAACGACAGAAGCTCGCCGCCCTCCGCGTAGGCCGCGTCGTAGAACGCGGGGACGTAAATTCCGGCGACGCCCGCGATCGATTCCAAAAAACTCGCCTTGCTTCCGCCGCGTCGCTTGTTTGACGCGAAGAGGTCCAGTACTTCGTCGAGCGCGGCCTCGCCTTCGCCGATGTAAAAAAAGTCGAAGAAGGGCGCCATCGGCTCGGGGTTAAGCGCGCACGGGCCGCCTGCGCAAACGACCGGAAAACTTTCGCCGCGCTCGCGCGACTTAAGCGGAAGCCCCGCGAGGTCAAGCATCGCGAGCGCGTTCGTGTAGTTTAATTCGTACTGCAGCGAAAAACCCATGATGTCGAACGACGCCAGCGCGTCCTTGGATTCGAGCGCGTAAAGCGGGACGCCGCGCTCCCGTAGCAAGCTTGAAAAATCCGGAAGCGGCATGAAGGCTCGCTCGCAATAGCAGTCAGGGCGCCGGTTTATGAACGAATATAAAATCTGAAGGCCGAGGTTGCTCATCCCGACTTCGTAGGCGTCGGGAAAGCAGTAAGCGAAACGGATCAAGGCGCCGCGCGGGTCTTTTTTAACGGCGCCGTACTCGCCGCCCGCGTACCGGCCGGGGCCCTTCGCCTCAAGCAGAAGCCCGTCGTCCAAGCGCAAGCCGGCTCCCTCCCTCGACGCGGTTTGCATTTGCGATAGAGGCGGACCTTGTAAAATCCGCCATACGAAAAAATGGTCCCATAAAATTAACACAACGAAAATCCAAATACAAATCGCAAGGCCAGGCCACTGCGGACATGATTCGGTTTCATTGCGGGTTAGCCTTCCGCCATTGCGGGCTTGACCCGCAATCCCCGTTGTGCGCGCGCGGCGCATGGATTATATTTAACGAAAACTCCGGCGGAGGCAATGCATGCGGATACTTTTCATCGACATCGACACGCTCCGGCCCGACCACATGGGCTGCTACGGCTATTACAGGGACACGACCCCGAACATCGACGAAATCGCGTCGGAGGCTTTAGTCTTCGACAGGTACTACTGCCCCGACGCTCCTTGCCTGCCTTCGCGCGCGGCGCTTCTGACCGGAATGTACGGGATAAGGAGCGGGATTGTCGGGCACGGCGGAACGGCCGCCGACAAGCGGCCGGCGGGAAGACGCAGGTCGTTTAGCGACACCGGCGACCACGAAAATCTCATAAACATTTTCAGGAACGCGGGTATGAAGACGGCTTCCATCAGCACGTTCGCCGAGCGCCATTCGGCCTGGTGGTGGAACGCCGGCTTCAACGAGACCTACAACGTCGGCGGCGGCGGGATGGAATCGGGCGAGGAAGTCATCCCCGTCGCGCTCGACTGGCTGGATAAAAATAAAAACGCCACCGACTGGTTTTTGCACCTGCATATCTGGGACCCGCACACGCCGTACCGCGCTCCGGAGTCGTTCGGCGACCCGTTTAAAAACGCGCCGTTTGAGACTTGGATAACCGAGGAAATCTTCGCGGAGCATCTGCGAAAGGCGGGGCCGCACAGCCTGCTTGATCTCGCGGGCCTAAGCGACCATTTCGACCCAAATTACCCGAGGTACCCGGGTCAGATCACCGAATACGGGAAGCTTCGCGAACTGTTCGACGGTTACGATACGGGCGTCCGCTACGCCGATTACCTGATCGGCCAAGTGATCGGGGCGCTTAAAGCGCGGGGCGCGTACGAAGACACCGCGATAATCATCACCTCCGACCACGGCGAAAACATGGGCGAGCAAGGCATCTACGCCGAACACGGCACCGCCGACGAGATCACTTGCCGGATACCGATGATAATCAAGTGGCCGGGCGGAGATTGCGGCCGCGATTCCGGCCTGCGCCTTAACATCGATTTCGCGCCGACCGCTGCGGAGCTTTTGGGACGGCGGGCGTATTCGAATTGGGACGGCGAAAGTTTCGCCGGAATCATTAACGGGAAAAACGCAGGGCCGGGCCGAAGGGCGGTCGTGCTTTCGCAGCAGGCGCACGTCTGCCAGCGCAGCGCGCGCTTCGGCGACTGGCTTTACGTTCGGACGCTTCGCGACGGCTTCAGGCTTCTCGACGATGAAATGCTCTTTGACATTACAAACGACCCCCACGAACGTTTCGACTTGAAAGGCGAGCGGCCCGACGTCTGCGCCGAGGGCGCGAAAATCATACTGGACTGGCAGGAAAAAATGCTCAAAAAAAACGTCGGAATAAGCGCGACCGACCCGATGTGGACGGTTATGAACGAAGGCGGCCCGCTGCACGCGCACGACGGCGGCCTCGACGGCTACGTAAAGCGGCTTGAGGAAAGCGGGCGCGGCGAGGCGGCGCGCGCTCTCGCGCAAAAATATAAGGCGGGGCGTTGACCATAGGCCCCCAATTAATTTTTTTGCCCGAAGCCGGCTCGACAAACGCCGTCATGAGGGGGCTCGCCCAAAACGGGGCGCCGCACGGGACGGCGGTCGTCGCCGACTCGCAGACCGAGGGGCGCGGTAGGGCCGGCAGGACGTTTTTTTCGCCCCCCGGGGGCCTGTACATGAGCGTCGCGCTTCGCAAAGAAAGACTTCCGCACGAACTGTCGGCCGCGACGCTTCGCGCGGCGGTCGCGGCCTGCGAGGCGATAGAGCGCGTTTGCAATAAATCTCCAAGCGTCAAATGGGTCAACGACATTATGCTCGACGGGAAAAAAATCGGGGGGATACTCGCCGAATCGGCGGGCAGTTACGTTATCCTCGGCGTCGGGATCAATTTGTGCGCGGGCAAAGCCGACTTTCCGGACGAGATCCGCGAGACCGCCGGCTCGCTGTACGGCTGCGCGCCGCCGCCTGATGTCCGCGACCGGCTCGCCACAGAAATCGTCTCGCTGACGCTTGCGCAAGAATTGGAACAAAACGCGGAGATCATCGCAAAATATAGAAAAAGGCTCCCTATGCTTGGCCGACGGATTTCCGTCAGGCAGGGGAGCCGCATCTTTTTCGCGGAAGCGCTGGACGTCAAGGACGACGGTCGGCTTGAAGTCGCGATTGAAGACGGCCAAATCGAGCTTTTAGATTACGGCGACGTGACCGTTAGAACGCTTTGACGCGAGTCGCATGACCAACACGTTATTAACATACGTTAAAAACGTAACCGTCTAAACGGTTTTACGCGGGCCGCTTTTTTTATGCAAACCTCGCGAGCAGCTCGCCCTGGCCGACCGAAGTGCCTTCCTCAGCGTAGACTTTTTCGATTATCCCGCCGATCGGGGCCAGCACGACGGTCTCCATCTTCATCGCCTCGATCGAAAACAGCGGTTCGTTCGCCGCGACGGACTTGCCCTCTTCGGCGAAGACGCGTCCGAGAAGCCCCGGGATCGGCGCGCCGATCTGCTTCGGGTCGTTTCTGTCGGCCTTAGCCTTCGGCTTGATGCGCTCGCCGGTCGAGCGGTCGGCGATCTCGACCTCGCGCGCCGAGCCGTTAAGCTCGAACGAAAGCGACCTCATTCCGCGCTCGTTCGCCTCCGACATGCCCAGGTACTTGATTATAATGTTTTTGCCGCGGTCGATCTCGACTTCCGTCTCCTCGCCCTTGCGCATCCCGTGGAAGAAGATGTGCGACGGCAGCTTTGAGACGTCGTGGTAGAGCTGGCTGTGCTGTATGTACTCGTCGTAGACTTTCGGATACATCGCGTAGCTAATCATGTTGCGCTCGCTGTTGAACACCTTGTATTTTTCCGCGACCACGCGGGCAATCTCGTCGAAGTCCTCGTCGGGAAGCTTCGCGCCCGGCCGGCCAGAGACACTACTTGCGCCCTTAAGCACGATCGACTGCAGCTCCTTCGGGAAGCCCCCGTCGGGTTGGCCGATCATTCCCGAGAAATAATCGACGACAGAGTCCGGCCACGATAGGTTTTTTCCTTCTTCCAAGATGTTGTCGCCGTTTAATTTATTTTTATGCATGAAGATCGACATGTCGCCCACGACCTTGGAGCTTGGCGTGACCTTGACAATGTTGCCGAGGAGCGCGTTAGCCTGCCTGTACAATTCTTTTATCGCGTCAAAATCCTCCGCGGCGCCCATGTCCCTTACCTGCGCTAGCAAATTGGAATACTGCCCGCCCGGTATCTCGCAACGGTATATTTCGGTGTTCGGCGTTTTCATCTGCGACTCGAACTCCGAGTAGACCTCGCGCATTCCGGCGTAGTACGCGCTGAGCCTGTGTGCCAGCGAGTTGTCGATTCCCGTTTCGCGCGGGGTGTTGCGCAGCGCCTCGGCGATTGAGTTAAGCGAAGGCTGGCTGGTCAGCCCGCTCATCGACTCGAGCGCGGCGTCCGCGATGTCTAATCCCGCCTCGGCCGCCATAAGCACCGCCGCGACGCCGTTTCCGGTCGTGTCGTGGGTGTGCAGGCAGACCGGGATTTTTACGCTTTCGCGAAGCGCCGCGACCAGCGCCTTCGCCGCGTACGGCTTGAGCAGCCCCGCCATGTCCTTGATCGCGAAGATGTGCGCGCCCTGCGCCTCTATCTCTCGCGCCTTGGCGACGTAATAGTCTAACGTGTATTTTGTCTCGTTAGGGTCAAGCAGGTCGCCTGTGTAGCAGATCGCCCCCTGCACGATCTTGCCGGTCATAAGCGCCTCCTCTATCGGGAGCTTCATGTTCTCGATCCAGTTGAGGCTGTCGAATATGCGGAAGACGTCCACTCCGACGTCCGCCGAAACCTTGATGAAGCCCTTTATCACGTTGTCGGGGACGTTTTTGTAGCCGACGGCGTTCGAGGCGCGAAGGAGCATCTGGATCAATGTGTCGGGCATCAGCTCGGACAGGGTTTCGAGCCGCCACCACGGCGATTCCTTTAAGAAGCGGTAGGCGACGTCGAACGTAGCGCCCCCCCACGCCTCCGCCGAAAAGCCGCGCTTTAACAGTTCGTTCGTCGCGGGCGCCGCGGCGACAAGGTCGTGCGTGCGCATCCTTGTCGCGATAAGCGACTGGTGGGCGTCGCGCATCGTGGTGTCGGTTATGAATAGTTTTTTTGATTCTCTTATGTATTCGCAAAACCCGGCGGGACCTAGTTTTAAAAATTTGCCCTTCGCGCCCGGCTCAATTGGGCTTGCTTCAAACCTCGGCGTCTTCGCTTCGGCGTAGGCTTTTTTGTCCTTCGCGCCGTTTACGATCACGTTGCCGATGAACTCCATCAGCTTCGTGGCGCGGTCTTGGCTGTGCGTTATGTTGAAGAGGCCCGGCGTGCCCGCGATGAAGTTTGTCGAGCATTTCCCCTCGATAAACGCCTGATGGTTGAGCACGTTTAATAAAAACGGGACGTTTGTATGCACGCCGCGCACCCGAAGCTCCCGAAGCGACCTTTTAAGCTTCCTTAGGGCCCCGGCGAAGCTCCTGTCGTGCGAGATGACCTTGACTAAGAGCGAGTCGTAAAACGGAAGCACGATCGAACCGGCCGCCGCGTTGCCGCCGTCGAGCCTGATCCCGAAGCCCGAGCCCGAGCGGTAGACGTTGATGCGCCCGGCGTCCGGCGTGAACTGGTTCGACGGATCCTCCGTCGTCACCCGCGCCTGTATCGAATAGCCCGAGCAGCTTATGTCGCCCTGCGACGCGATCCCGATCTCGGGCGAGTCGAGCGCGAAGCCTTCGGCGACGAGTATCTGGGACTGCACGATGTCGATGCCCGTCACCATTTCGGTCACGGTGTGCTCGACCTGGATGCGCGGGTTTACCTCGATGAAGTAGTGGTTTTCGTCCGAATCGACAAGAAACT
>WREB01000045.1 GCA_009779525.1 Defluviitaleaceae bacterium | reverse complement strand
TAATTCGCTTGATTACTTGATGAAAAGCGTTAAAATGGTTTGACTAACTCCTGCGCGTTCTAAGGAAGGGGGCGTCATGCGCAAGCTGCTCTGCTTTGCCGCCTTCCTTTTTTTATCGGCCTCTTGCGAGATAAGCCAGGCATACCCGCCCTCCTATGTGATCGCGGGCACACCCGGGATCGGCGAAAGCCACGCCCCGCCAGAACGGACGAATCCGGCCGGGGATGTTATGATCGAACCGACTGCGGTCCAAATCGAACCGACGGCTGTGCAGATCGAGGCTTTGCCCGGGCAAATCGGCGGAGGCGCCGCCGCTATCGAACCGACGCCGGTCGAAATCGAAAGCAGCGGCAGCAACGCCGGCGCCGAACCCACTCCGGCCGCGCTGACATACGACGGCAGTTTCCCGAACGAGATCGTCGACCCCTACCCGAAAAGATTCCAGACCGATCCGGCTGCGGACGGCCCTTCCGACGACCGGATGGGCTGGTATTACAATAGAAGCGCCGACCGCCACCAGCCGCCCTCCGCGCAGGGCGTGTTCGACATACGCGAGTTCGACGCGTTCTATCTCGGCGACGTAAATAAAAAAACCGTCTACCTGACCTTCGACAACGGCTACGAGTACGCGCGGCTGACCGAAAATATCTTGGACACCCTTCGCGACAAGGAAGTCCCCGCGGCTTTTTTCCTGACCAAGTCGTACATACGCTACACGCCCGATTTGGCGAGGCGCATCGCCGCGGACGGCCATATCGCCGCGAACCATTCCGCCAGCCACCGCGACTTTCCGGATTTGACCGACGAGGAGATATGCCGCGAGCTCCGCGAAACGGCGGAATATTTCGAGGAAATCACCGGCTATAAAATGGACATGTTTTTCAGGCCGCCAAGCGGGGTGTACAGCTCGCGCGTGCTTAAGACGGCTCAGGAGCAGGGTTATAAAACGGTTTTCTGGAGCTTCGCCTACGTCGATTGGGAAACCGACAACCAGCCCGGAAGGGAAGCCGCGTTCAACCGGCTTATGGAAAACCTGCACAACGGAATGATCATACTGCTTCACGCGGTATCGTCCTCCAACGCGGAGGCGCTGCCGGACATAATAGACGCTGTGCGCGCGCAGGGCTTCGAATTCGGCGCGCTGCACGATTTGGGATAAGGGGGCAGGCATGGAACGGATAAGGCTTGACTACAACAACATGATGCAAAGCCAATTGGGCGCGGAGGGCTTTACGCGCGAACAGCTCGAAAAATTCGCGCCGGAAGTCGCGAAGGCGGCTTGCGCGATCGCAAAAAAACGTTCGGACGGAAGCCTCGCGTGGATGGACCTTCCGTACAGCCAAAACGGCGTCGTCAAAGAAATCAAGGACTACGCGAACTCGATGAAGGGCAAAGCCGAAGCCTTCGTCGTGCTGGGCATTGGCGGCTCGGCGCTTGGCCCGATCGCGGTGCAGCAGGCGCTCAACCACCCCTGCTGGAACGAACTGACGCAATGGGACCGGGGCGGCTGGCCGAAGCTGTACGTCGAGGACAACGTAGACCCCGAGCGGCTTTCCTGCCTGTTCGACGTGATCGACATTAGCAAAAGCCTCTTCAACGTGATCACCAAATCGGGAAGCACTTCGGAGACGATGTCGCAGTTCATGATAATAAAGGAACTGCTTGAGAATAAATTGGGCAAGGAAGGCGCGAGGGAGCGCATCGTCTGCACCACCGACAAGGCGAAGGGCAACCTCGCCGTTATCGCAAGGGACGAAGGATACAAGACGTTCATAGTACCCGACGGCGTCGGGGGGCGCTTCTCCGAGCTATGCCCCGTCGGGCTGCTGCCCGCGGCCTTCTGCGGGATAGACATCGAAGGACTGCTCGAAGGCGCCGCCGAAATGGACGCGCGTTGCAAAGGCGAGCGGGTTTTCGATAACCCCGCGGCGCTTTTCGCGCTGCTCCATTTTATGGGAATGAAGAAAGGCAAAAACATCACCGTCATGATGCCTTACGCCGATTCGCTTAAATTCGTCGGCGACTGGTTCGCGCAGCTTTGGGCCGAATCGCTCGGCAAAAGGTTTGACGCAAGCGGAAAGGAAGCCTTCACAGGGCAAACTCCGGTGAGGGCGCTAGGCGCGACCGACCAGCATTCGCAGGTGCAGTTGTACGCCGAGGGGCCTTTTGATAAAATCGTGGTGTTCCTCGGCGCGGACGAATTTAAGCGGACGGTCACTATCCCGAAACTCTACTCCGAAATGCCAAGCCTTGGATTTTTGGGCGGCTTCACGCACAACGAGCTGATCGAAGCGGAGCGCAAGGCGACCGAATACGCGCTTACCAAGGCGGGGCGGATGAACATGACTCTTTCCCTGCCGCGCGTCGACGCCAAAACCGTCGGGCAGCTCCTTTACATGCTTGAAGTCGCGACGGCGTTCGCAGGGGAATTTCTAAACATCGACGCGTTCGACCAGCCGGGCGTCGAGGAGGGCAAGAACGCCACCTACGCGCTTTTCGGAAGGCCCGGCTACGAAGACAAAAAACTGGCGATAGAAGAAGCTTTTGCGAAAGACGCGGATTACGTTTGCCAATAGGCGGATCAAGGGAGGATTTGAAACGATGGCGGAAGAAAGAGACGTTTTGCTTGAGCTTCTGCAGCACGCGCACGGCAAGAAGGCGACCGACGTCCACCTATGCCCCGGAAGCAAGCCGCTTATTAGGGTAAACGGTTCGCTCGTGGAAATACCCGAAAGCGAGACGGTAATGCCGGCGCTTATCAACGGGCTTGTCGACTCGCTCCTTACCGAAAATAAAAAAAGGACGCTCAACGAGCTTAAGGTCATCGACTTTTCGTTCTCGAAGCCGGGACTCGGCCGCTTCCGCGCGAACATCTACTCGCAGCGCGGCACGTTCGCCGTCGCTATCCGGATGCTGCCTTTCGAGATACCCGGGTTCGAGGAGCTTGGCCTTCCGCCGATAGTCGAGACATTCACCGCCAAGTCGCGCGGGCTGTTTTTGGTCACCGGCGCGACCGGAAGCGGCAAATCGACGACGATGGCGAGCCTGATCAACATAATCAACGAACGCTACAATTATCATATCATTACGATAGAGGACCCGATCGAGTACCTTCACAGGCATAAAAAAAGCCTAGTGACCCAGCGCGAGGTCGGCGAGGACGCCGACAGCTTTTCGCAGGCGCTCCGCTCGGCCCTGCGCGAAGACCCCGACGTAATAATGGTCGGCGAGATGCGCGACCCCGAGACGATCCAGATCGCGCTTTCGGCGGCGGAGACGGGGCACCTGGTCATATCGACGCTCCACACCGTAGGTGCTGCGAAAAGCATCGACCGGATAATGGACGCGGTGCCCGCCGCGCACCAAAACCAGGTGCGCAGCCAATTCGCGACGATACTCGAGGGGATCGTTTCGCAGCAGCTGATGCCCCGCATCGACAGGCACGGCCTGGTCATGGCTAGCGAGGTAATGTTCGTCAACCCGGCGATACGCAACATGATCCGCGAAGGCAAGCACTACCAGATAAACAGCATAATGCAGACCGGCCAGGCGCAGGGGATGCAATTGATGGAAGAGGACCTCGCCAAGCTTTGCAACTCCGGCGTCATCAGCCGCGAGGAGGCGACGCTTCGCGCGGGCGACCAGCAGCTTCTGCTCCAGTTCCTCAACAGGAGGTAAGGGATGGCGACATATCTGTACAGGGGGTCCACGCACGACGGGCGGCGCGTAGGCGGCGCGAAAAGTTTCGCGAGCGAGTCGCAGATGAAGGATTTCCTTGAGAAAAAAGGCGTAATCAACTTCGACATCTTCGAATCGCAGACCGTCTGGAAGCGCGGCGTCTACAAGACGGTGACGCCCAAGGAGCTCTCGGTCTTTTGCAAGCAGATCTCCGTTTTGTTCCATTCGCACATCACTCTGATGGAAGGCCTCGCGGTGCTTGTCGAGCAGTCCGAGAACGCGCAGCTCAAGCAGGCGCTTTCCGAGGTCTACGGCTTCATGGAGCGCGGCTTCTCATTTTCCGAGGCGATGGGGATGTTCGACCACGTGTTCACCTCCTACCTGCTGAGCATGGTCGTGATCGGGGAGACGAGCGGCACGCTCGACGCGATCTTCTCGAGGATGTCCGCGTACTACGACAAGGAAAGCAAGATCCGCAAAAAAATCCGCTCCGCGATAACGTACCCGGCGATACTGACCGTGCTCATGCTTTCGATCGTGGTGCTACTTATAGTCAGGATCCTGCCGATGTTCGGCGACATACTCGAGTCGATGGGCTCGGAGATGCCCGCCGCGACCTCCGCGATACTCGGCGCCGGCTCGTTTTTGGCGGGCTACGGCTTGTTCATCGTGCTTGGCGTCGTGATCATAATTATCGGAATCGTCGTCTGGAGCCGCACCGAAAAGGGAATGCTCGTATTCGATAAAATAAAGTTCAACATACCCGCGTACCGCTACATAACGCGGCGCGTCATAACCTCGCGCTTCGCCCGGAGCCTCGCGATACTCTTCCGCAGCGGGGTGCAGCTCCTAAACGCGCTCGAGGACATCACGGTGCTGATGGACAACCGCTTCCTTGAAGAAAAATTGAAGGACGCCGTCGAGAAGGCGAAGAACCGCGAGGAGATCACGGATACGCTTGCCAAGATAGGCGTCTTCCCGGTTTTGTTCCTCAAAATGTTTAAGATCGGCGAAAAGACCGGCCACCTTGACGACATGCTGGACAAGGCGGCGTCCGTCTTCGACGACGAGGTCGACGACGCGGTCGAGCGCTTCACCGCGATGCTCGAGCCGATACTTATCATAATACTTTCGGTAGTCGTCGGCGTAATCCTGCTTTCCGTGGTGCTCCCGATGATCACGGTGATGAACGCGATAGGCTGAGGCTGGGTGGTTTCATGAAAATAGGCAGAGTCGTATACATAGCGGTGATCGGATTCGTTTTCTTGTATTTGATCTACGCGATGGCGCGTTTCGGGGACCAGAACGCCGGACGCCGGGTCGACAGCGTGCAGCGCATAGTCGAAAAGGCGCTCGTGCAGTGCTACGCGCTCGAGGGCAGCTATCCGTTCGAACTCGAGCAAGTCGAGCATTACGGCGTCATCCTCGACTACAATAAGTACATCTTCCATTACGAATGGATCGCGCCGAACGTGAAGCCGATCATAACAGTGTTCGAGGGCTGGGGCTGATGGGGCGGCGGGACGCAACGCTTAAGATGAATAAACGGCGCGGCGGGACTTCGCTTGTCGAGCTGGTCATGGTCATGATGATGCTTGCGCTATTCGGCGTCACGATCTATACGCTGATATCCGCCGGCGCGAACGCGCAGGCGCGGATAATCGGGCAGAAGGACGCGCAGGCGGACGCCCGCGTCGCGCTTTCGTTCATCAACGTGAAGCTGCGCCAAAACGACTCGGCCGACAAGATCAGCGTCGAACCGATCGCTTTGACCGGCAAAAACGCGATATTAATCCGCGAACGAACGGACATGTATTCGTTCGACACCTGGATCTATTGCCACGAGGGCCGGCTTTACGAATTCATCGCCGAACCCGGCGAGCTTCCGCTCGAGTTCGGGCTGCCGATCTTAGACATCGAAGGCCTCGAAGTCGAGTTCGACGAATCGAGCGGCACGGTGACGAACACCGTTTACTACTACTATGACGGCGCGGTCAAAAGCATGACCTCGTCGGTATTTTTGAGGAGCGCCGGCTGAGCGCCGCGAATCGGTGGGGTGATACGCATAAATAAAGTCCGCAAAGGCTTCACGCTGCTTGAGATGGTGATATCGATCGCCGCGCTTTCGCTGCTTGGCGTTTTCATCGTGCAGATGTTCATGGCTTCGGCGAATTTGAACAGCCGCGCGAAGGACGCCGACAAGGCGCTGACTTTAGCCATCACCGAAATAGACGCGCTAAAAAGTTCGCACAGGCCGCCCGAACCGGGCGGGTCGGTGTTTTTCAGCTATTTCGACAAGGATTGGACAAAAGTCGAAAGCGGCAGCGGGCGCGCGAAGTTCCAGCTTGCGCTTTCGATATTCCCGAGTGGTTCGGTACCCGGCTTGTACGAAATCGTCGCGGCGATAGAAGACGTCCATTTGGCCGACGGAAGCGTCGAGCTTGTTTCGATAAACGCGAAAAAATACTTTCCGCAAGAAAGGGGGGCCGCCTCAAGGTGAACAATGGAAAACACAACAAGGGCGCGGCTTCCGTGCTCGTGATCTTCATGCTGCTTGTGCTTGTCACGCTTGGCGCGTTCGCGATATCGGCGGCCAACGCAAACTACAAGCTCAGCAGGCGCGCCATAAATTGGAACGAGATGTACTACGGGCTTGACGCGAAGGCCGAGGAGATGCTCGCCCTAATCGACGGGATGCTGGCCGAGGCGGAGCGGGACGCGATCGATTATGTCGTTAACGAAGGCTGGCAAAACGACGGTTATGAAATAGAGATTAAAAACAGATTAACGGAAGAAAGCCTTGCAAACAGGAACGTAACCGATATTTTTAACCAAGCGTACTTATATTATTCTAATCTTATTTTAACTAAAATGTCACTTGATAAATTAAATGTTAATGTTTATAATGCGGATATTGGAAAAAGCGTCAAGTTCCTGTCTGCATGGGTTTCGATTTTATCGGACCATCCCGGATTCGAAAACAGCAGCCTGGAAGTTTCGCTGATGATAGGCCCCGCGGCTCGGGCCGCCGAAAACGGCCGGACGCTCGAGGCAATCTGGGAAAGAGGAACGCGCTATGTAATAAAGGATTGGTACGAATACCAGCCGCCGCCGGGCGCGGAAGCCCCGATGCCGGGCGTTTGGGACGGAACGTTCAGCTTCGACTTCGACGACTTCGACGACTACGACTGGGGCGACTTCGATTTCGGGTTCGACGAATTCGAAATGGATTACGACTACGAACTCGAATTCGAGTTTGACGAATGAGTTTTTAACGGCGCTTTTTTCGGGGAAGGAGAGTAAAAATGAAAAAAATAATAATTACCATAGCATTGACGGCGGCGTTCACGATTCTCTTCGCGGCGACCGCGCTCGCGGTGGACGCGACGGTGGACACCGCGAACGGCTCAAAGGGCCTGGTTACGGTTACCCTCAAAAACTGGGACAAAGACAAGGACGACGTTAGGATAATAATCCAAAAGGACGGCAAGAACCTCGACGTGTTCAACCCGGTCAAGGCGAACTCGACGATACCGATCACTTTCGGCAAGGGCGAATACGAAATTATGGTCGGGGTCAACATGGGCGGAGGAAGACTTTCGGTAAAAACCAAAGTCAAGGTAAACGTGAGCGCGCCCGACGAAAAGCTTTGGTATACGACCTCAAACGCCAAGGTGGACTTCGCGTCAAGCACCAAGGCGGTTCCGAACCTTAAAAAACTCAGCGACGGCAAGAAGACCGAAAGGGAAAAAGCCACCCCGATATACGAGTACATAGTGACCAACTTCACCTACGACCACGATCTCGCCTCAAAGATAATCGCCGGCACGGTCACGAGCTACGTCCCGATAATCGACACCGTTTACGACATGAAAAAGGCGATCTGCTACGGCTATTCGGTGGTGTTCGCGGGGGCGGTTCGCAACATCG
>WREB01000044.1 GCA_009779525.1 Defluviitaleaceae bacterium | reverse complement strand
CATGTCGAGTTCTTTTTGGAGCGAGCCGGTCTCCCTTTTGTAGTACTCTTCGTCCGCCTCGCGTCCGGCCGGGGCCCCGCGCAGTTTTTCGGTCGCGTAGACGACTCCGGGCGCGCTTGCGGAATCTTTTTTTTCTTCGGCGCGCTCGTTTAACCTCGCGTTGATGATGGAGATGATGGTCCGGTAGATTTTTACCGTCGAATATTTACGGTCCTCGGATTCGATTATATGCCAGGGGTTATCGTGCGTGTCGGTCATGTCCAGCATTTTTTCGAACATGGAAAGGTATTGGTCGTAGCGCTCGTTCTGCTGCCAGTCCTTCCCCTCGACCCTCCAGGCGGTGTCGGGGCTTTTTTCAAGCTCCTTGAAGCGCTTGCGCTGCTCCTCCCTCCCGATATGGAGGAATAGCTTGACGAGAAGCGTCCCGTCGTCGGTAAGCAGCCTGTCGAACGCGTTTATGTCGCGATATATCGTGGAGACGTCCTTGTCGCGGATCCGCAGTTTTTCCATTCCGTCGGGAGTCGCGATCCTGTGCCAGCTTTTGTCGAAGATCGCGATCCGCCCCTTAGCGGGCAGCCGCGTGAAATACGGCCAGAGGAAGGGGCGCATCAGTATGTCGTCGTTGGTCTTGCCCATCGTGTATACGTTGAACGACCTCGGGTCGAGCGGCTGGACGAGCTTTGATATGTTGGTCCCCTTGCCGGACGCGCTCCAACCCTCGAACACGACGACGACGGGAATTTTCGCCGCGGCTACCGCCTGCTGCATCATCGAAAGCGTGCTTTCAAGGATATCCATTTCGTCCTTGAAGATTTTTTTGTCCATCGATTTAGATGGGTCGACCATCGAAAGCATGCGTTCACCCCGTTCGGCGCGTCAAGCGGAGTATACCACCGCGCCCGGGCCTTCACAACACGCCACAAGGCCGCGTGGCGCGTTTTGATACGCGTCGGTTATTCGTTATGGCGTTGGGAACAAAAGCCGGTTAAAAATCGGCGTGGCGCGTTTAGGCGCGGCCGGATTGTTTTTATTGGCCGCAAACGTACGTTTGCGTTTATTCGGCATTTATTTTTTAGCCAAACGCAAATAAATTACACGAAACGAGATAATCTCTGCCGCACCGCCTCATAAAGCAGCACGCTTCCGGCGACCGAAACATTGAGCGACTCGACGCCCGCGGCCATCGGTAGGCGGACCGTTTTATCCGCGGCGGACGCGGCTTCGCGGCTTATTCCGCGCGATTCGTTGCCGACGACGGCGCAAAAGCGTTCGGTAAGGTTTAGATCGTACGGGTATTTCTCCCCCTTTGCGTCCGCGGCGTAAATCCCGTATCCGTTTCGCTTAAAAAAAGCAATCGAATCGGCGACGCCTGCGTTTTCCAAAAAAGGTATCCGAAGCGCCGAACCGGCCGCGGCGCGGATCACTTTCGGGCTGTAGTACTCGACGCTTCCTTCGCAAAACACGATCCCGCTTGCGCCGGCGGCGGCCGCGGACCTGATCAGCGTCCCCGCGTTGCCCGGATCGCTCAAGTTTTCGCAAATGAGGACGAAACCGTCGGGCCGCAAGAGTTCTTCCGGCTTAAACCGACGCTTTGCGCAAACCGCGATGATTCCCTGCGGAGTCTTCGTATCCGATACCGATTCGAACAGCGCGTCCCGGATCGTCTCGCAGGGCGCGCGCTTAGCGTAAGCGGTAACTTCGCCGCGCATGGCTTTCGCGAACTTTTCCGAACATACGTAAAATGCAACTTCCCATTCCGCCGGGATTTCGGAGACTGCTTTTTCGCCCTCGACGATGAACCTGCCCGTTTCGTCGCGTCCCTTTTTTGTCTTTAACGCCCTCAAGCTTTTCATAAGCGGGCTCCTTATTTTTGGTTTCGGCGCGCCGGCCCATCGGTTTATACCATATTATTGACATGGCGCGCGCGGATTTATATATTTATCGCCTATGTTTACGGGAGGGCGCATCAATGAAATTAAACGGAAGCGTTACCGACGGGTGCGATTTTTTCTGCGGCAGCGACCCGCACGGTTTGACAGGTGAGTTCGGAAGCCCGCTGTACGTCTACAACGAGCGCATTTTCCGCGAAAAATGCCGCGATATGAAGAATTTATGCGGCTATCCAAAATTCCGAGTCAATTATTCGGTCAAGGCGAATTGCAACCTGACGCTTTTAAAAATCGCCCGCGAGGAAGGGCTTTGCGCGGACGCGACGAGCCAGGGCGAAGCGGTCGCGCTTTTGCGCGCGGGGTACGGTCCCGACGAAATCCTTTACGTCGTCAACAACGTTTCGAGGGACGAGCTTAAATTTGCCGTCGAAAACGGGATCACCGTCAGCGTCGACTCGCTCTCGCAGCTCGATTCGTTCGGCGAGGTAAATCCGGGCGGCCGCGTGGCGGTCCGCTTCAATCCCGGTATCGGCGGAGGGCACCACGAAAAGGTCATAACCGGCGGAAAGAAGACCAAGTTCGGGATAAACGAATCGTTGGTTACGGAAGTGAAGGCGATTCTTAAAAAGCATTCGTTGCAAATCATCGGGATAAACCAGCACATCGGCTCGCTCATGATGGACGCATCGCTTTACATGGAAAGCGTCAAAAACCTTCTTTCTATCGCGAAAAACTTCGAGGGGTTGGAATTCATCGACCTGGGTGGCGGCTTCGGCGTGCCTTACCGAAAACAACAGGGCGAAAAGCCGCTCGACTTGAAAGAATTGGGCGCGTCTCTCGACTTGTACATGAACGAATTCGTAAAAGCTTACGGGGACGAATTGATTTTCATGGTGGAGCCCGGTCGCTACGTTCCCGCCGAAAGCTGCGTGCTGCTTGGGACGATCCATTCGCTGAAGAAAAACGGCGAAACCAAATACGCCGGATGCGACGTCGGGTTCAGCGTCTTCGCGAGGCCGATGCTCTATGATTCGCACCACGACATCGAAGTATACAGAAGCGGCGGGCAAAATTTTGGCGGATTGGTTGAATCCGTTAACATCGTAGGGAACATGTGCGAATCTGGCGATTACATCGCGCGCGAACGCGAGCTTCCCGCGCTCGAAGTCGGCGACGTGATCGGGGTGCTTGACGCGGGCGCCTACGGATACGCGATGAGCTCCCAGTTCAACCATCGCCTTAGGCCGGCCGAAACGCTGCTTTGCCTGGACGGAAGCGTAAAGTTGATTAGGCGCGGAGACTGTTACGAAGATCTGATGCGAAACATGCTGGTCTAATTCAAAAAAATAAAAAAGCCCGGAGATAATTCTCCGGGCTTTTTACGTTAGATTTGACGCAGCAAGCTGTCGAGCACGTTTTGCAAAAGATACAAGAGGAAGAAAGCGATTATCGGCGAAAAATCCAGCATCATTCCGGGCCCGCCGAGCGGCGATTTGCGTATGATCTTGCGTATCGGCGCCAAAATCGGCTCGGTCAGGGCAAACAAGAACCGGACGATTTGGTTGTTATGCGCCATCGGCAGCCACGAAAGAATCACTCGCGCCAAAATCAGGATGTTGAGCAAACCGAAAAAATACGAAAGCGCGGTCCTGACCAATTCGATTGCGTTCACGCCTACCTGAAGTTGGCCGCTTTTTTGAACGCGTAGCTTGGCGGCGTGAAATCGTTTTTATCTACTCCGGCGACCTTGAACGAAGCGGGCGCGACGATATAAATGTCGTCCGAAATCCGCTGTATGTCGCCTCCCAACGCGTAGACCGAGCCGCACAGGAAATCCGTCACGCGCAGCGCCTTGGCTTTTTCGATCCCCTCGAGGTTAACGATGCAGGCCTTGTTCGAGCGGATGTAGTCGCTTATCGTATCGGCTTCGCAAATGCTTGTCGGAAACGCGATCAAAACCGCCGATTGCGTGTCGGAGTACGCGCCGTTAAATTCGATCACGTTGTTTTTTACCGAAACGGGTTTCGTTTTGCCCATGTACTCGAACCCGTAGATATCCCTCGGCTGGCCGCCGGACTCGCGGGTTTCCTTGCGCTCGAAACCCTTGATCGGCGTTTCTTCCTTATCATAATAATCGTATTCCCAGCCTTCGCGTTCGTCCTCTTCCTCGTAATAGTCGTCGCGGTCGTAGCTGTTCGCCGAGCCGTGAACCATGTAATCCTTAAACTTTTGCAAAACGGCTATCATCCAAGAACCCCCTCATTTTTTGTCCGGTTCCCAAACAACGCGGCGCCGAGCCTGACCATCGTTGCGCCTTCCTCGATCGCTTCTACATAGTCGTTGGTCATTCCCATGGACAATGTATCGATGGGGGTATTATGAGCGAATTCTTTTTTCGCGTCAATATATAATTTCAACATTTTTTTAAAATAAACCCTGTTTTCATCCGGTTTTTTCGTTAAAGGCGCGATACACATCAAACCCCTGACACATATGTTCGATAAAGGGTACAAATGTTCGATAAAATACAAGGTTTTGTCCGGATGGATGCCGTATTTAGTGTTTTCTTCAGCTATATTTATCTCTATTAATACATTCATTACGATATTATCTAACGATGCGCGTTTGTTAATTTCTTCCGCAATCCTTTCGCTGTCAACGGATTGAATGAGTTTTACTTTTCCGATAATATGTTTAACCTTATTTGTCTGCAAATGACCTATTAAATGCCATGACGGTTCGGAATCGAGTTTTCCGTACTTTTCCGAAAACTCCTGCACCTTGTTTTCGCCGAGCTCGTTTTCGCCAAGCGAAAGCAGCTCGTTTATCTTATCCAGACCGACGGTTTTCGTAACGGCGACAAGCGTTACGTCGTCCGCGCGCCTGCCTGATTTTTCCGCCGCCTTTTTTATGTTTTCGCGGGCGCGAAGCAGGTTTTCCCTGATATTTTCCATCCTGACCCCTTACCTGATTATTTGCCCTTCGTAGGCGCCGGACGATTCGGTGACTATGTAATCGTATGCCTTGATGCCTTGGGAGAGGGACATATCCAAAATTATGTAACCGGAAAGCCCTGAAACGTCCTCGTCGTATATTATCTTCCTAAACTCGGCGATTCCGCTTTCGACTTTGTATACGCCGAGGACCGACTGCGTTTCGGCAATTTCGAACGAATCGGAACTTAATTGATCCAAAATAAGGAAGTCGCCTTTTTTAAGCGCTCCAGACCTATCAAATATATGACAACCGCCCGGATAAGTTCCGGTTATTTCAACGGGAACGCGCACGACTGTTTCGCCGTAAGTTTTTAGAGATACAAAAAAATTATTGTTTTCCGCTTCGCTTACATACTCCTCGGGAACCGCAAAATAATTCCGCTCGGTTATCGCCGAAACGGGTATTTTAAAACCGGACTGTACGCTGTCGGACGTTTTAAAATTTACGCTTCGCATTCCCATATAGCCTATAATGTTCTTCGTGAATTTAAAAAGCATGAAGCTTTCGCGGTAACCGGGGTTGATCATGTAGACGATTGCCGCAACCGGCGTGAATACGTCGCCTGTTTCGATGAAAAGAATACGCGAGTCGCCCTCCTCAAACCCGGCGGCTATTTCGTTCGGCATGTACGCGGCTATGTACCAATCATTTTTATGGACGATCTTAAACGCGGGCTCGTCCGTTTTTATTTCTTTCGACGAGTTAATTTGGTTGAAACCTGTCTTAAGAAGCGTTTGCTCCCTCGTCAGTTCCTTCATGTTTTCGAACGTATACGTTTCCTCGTAACCGTCCAGATACGCCGAAACTATTCCGCTTACGTCCGCGCGTATCGCCGATTCATGGGAACTCAGTTGGTTCGCGAGCCTTTGCTGCTCGATGAACAAATCGTCCCTGACGTTAAGGTTATCGTTGAGTATGATCGTGTTCCTGTTTTCGATCCGCTGCGCGAGGTTTTCCTTAAGCGCGTAGATTTCCTTCATGCCAAGCGTCGAAAACTGGTAAAGCTGGGCGTCGGTGATGCTTTTTAGCTGCGCGTTGATCCTGCTGATCGCCGGGTCGGCCGACGATATGTCCTTCCTGGTTTCCTGAAGCGCGCTGAAGGCTTCGTCGAGGTCGAGGATGTCCCTGCGCGTCTCGGCTGCCGCGGAAACGTCCTGTATGCTGCATATTAGCGTGGTCGGCTTGACCCGTTCGAATTCGCCGACGTTGAACATGAGGCGCCCGTCCCGGTCGGCGTAGTAAACGCGTTCGTCGCGGATGATTACGCCGCTTACCACGCGCGGGACGTCGATGCTTCCTATCCGGACGATTTCGGTGGCGGTGTGCGAAGCGTTGACGTAGGCGTAGAGCGAGCGCGAGAGATATACGAGCACGAACAGAAAAAAAATAACCGCGACGGCCGGCGCCGTACGGTTTATCGTTTTTTCGCGGCTTACTCCGGCGGCTTTGCTTTTTACGGCGGCTTCCGGACGTTTTGCCTCTTCCTTGGCCGTTTCCTCGCGCCGCTTCATAAGCCGCGCCTCGCGTTCGGCCTTTATTCGGCGGGCTTCGGCTTCGGATCTCTGGCCGCTTGCGCGCGGATTGCCCTGGCCGCGCCTTCCCCCGTTCGCACCCCGCCTGTTTCTATTCGATCCCATTTAATTTGAAAGTTTCGGCGTCGCCGGAATATATGAGCCTCAAGACTTCGCCGGCCCCGGCGACAATGCCGATTTTATTAAATTCGATTGAACGCGAGCCGGCCGCGACGGATATCTCAAGCGGCTGCCCGTCGCGGTGCAACCCGGAAGCGATATCGATTTTGCAATCTTCGGCGGCATATAAATTTAATTTTTCATAAACCGGCTTGACCGTACCCGTCCCGCCGCCGACTATAACGGGATTCGATAAGACGCCGTATGCGTTGTTCGCAAACAGCGGGAGCCTCCCCTTGAAGATAAAGTTTGAGACGGGCGCAAGGCATCCGGCGAATTCGTTATCGGTCACTTCGACGCCGTCGCCTAAGACCATGAACTTCCCGTAAGTTATTTCGCCGCTTCCGTTATTGTTGACGTTTCGTTCGGAGATCGCTTCGCCGGCGGTAAACTTCGTCCCGTTTTCGCCCATCCAGGGTATTTCGAAGACGCCTTCGGCAATGTCGCCGTCGCCGCCTACCGCGACCGAAACGACGCCCGGCCCGCTTGCCGCGACGCGGTTTCGTTTAACATGGACGTTATCGGCGTACATCGGGTACTGCGGCCAGCTCCCCGCGAATATGAAAAGCCCGGTTCCTTTCGCACCGACGTTTTCGCAAATATTATCCTCGAACCATACGTTACCGCTTCGCAAAAACCAAATGCCCTCGCCGGTCGCGCCGCCGTACTGGTGGTCGTAGAGCGGGCCCGGGTGGTTTAGGATTCTGTTGCCCTTGAAGACGATCCTCCCCTCCCCGCCCGCGGAACCTCCCGCTATGTGTATAAGGGAATTTCGTCCGTCCGGCGCGACGCAGCCCGTTTTTTTATAATTGGAAAGCACGCCGGAATTGTCGAAGACGTTTTCGACGAAGTACATCGAGGTGTCGTCGTTCATCGCCTGGGCCACGGCTATGCAGGAGGCTTTCGTGTAGTCGGAGTTTATATAGGTGTTTCGGTAAAAGTACGAGGCCGACCTACCCGTTTTGACGGCGTCGTGCAGTTCCGCCGGCGCGTAGCCGGGTATAGGCTGATGCGAGTAAACGCCGGTTTGGCATCTTCTCGGCGAGTATTCCATCCAAAAGCGGCTGTTCGAAT
>WREB01000043.1 GCA_009779525.1 Defluviitaleaceae bacterium | reverse complement strand
CCCTCGATTTTGTTGAACCTGCCGTTTTTCGCGTCGCCTATGTTGATAACCATATCGAACTCGGCGGCGCCGTTTTTATGCGCCCGCTCGAGTTCGGCTTCCTTCGCCTTAAGCGCGCTGTAGCCAAGCGGAAAGCCTATGACGGTGCATACGGGTATTTTCGACCCGTATCTTTCGACGATTTTTTTCACGTACGAGGGAGGAACGCAGACGCAGGCGGTCTTATGTCGGATCGCCTCCTCGCACAGGTTCTTTATCGCGGGCCACGCCGCGTCCGCCTTCAAAAGCGTGTGGTCGACGCGCGAAAAAATGGTTTCGTCGTTCATTATCGCCTCCGCGTGCTTTACGGATCAATCAATTTTTAGCATAGCGGCCTTGACGTGTCAAACGCCGCGCGGCGCCCGGGCCAATCGTTGAATCTATCGAAAGCCGTTGTAGACGAAGCCCTCGTCGCTGTCAAGCGTCACCGGTATCCCGTTTCCTATCACGTCGATAACCCTCGCGCTCGCGACTAGAAGCGGAATGTCAAGCGCCTTCGCGACGGTTTCGGCGTGGCTTGTGTCGATCGGCTCCCACGAACCGATTATGATCGCGCCGGCTTTTTTTATGAACTCCATCTGCTCGTCCGTCGTCATGGTCGTGACCAGGATGTCCCCGCGCTCGAAATAAGGCTCCTTTTCGTCCTTCACCTTGAAGACGCGCGTTATTCCCTTGACGCTTCCCTTTTTATTGCCGCAGCCCCGAGCCAAGACGTTGCCGACCGTGCGGACGCGAAGCGTGTTCGTGGTTCCCGCGAGGCCTATCGGAACCCCGGCGATCGCGACGATCGTGTCGCCCGTCTTCGCGATCCCATGCTTGAGCGCGAGCTCCTCGGCCATGTCGAAAACCTCGTCGTTCCCTTGGATCGCCTTGGTAAGGACGGGTTTGCAGCCCCACGTCAAATTCATCTGGCGGTAGGTCGATTCGTTGGTCGTTATCGCTACTATCGGGCAGGAAGGCCTCGCAAGCGAAACCATCCGCGCGGCGAATCCGGTGTCCGTTATCGGGACGATGCACGCGGCGCCTAAGTCCCCCGCGGTCGAGCACGCCGCGAAACTTATCGCGTTCGTTATGTTTTTGTTTAATGCGAAATGGTGGCGCGTTATTTCGTTGTAATAGTCGATCGAGCTTTCCGCCTTGTTGGCGATCCTTGCCATCATCGTGATGCTGTCGACCGGGTAGCTGCCGTTCGCGGTTTCGCCGGAAAGCATTACGACGTCGGTCCCGTCGAATATGGCGTTGGCGACGTCGTTGGCTTCGGCGCGCGTCGGCCTCGGGTTCTTCGCCATCGACTCGAGCATGTGGGTCGCGGTTATAACGGGCTTTCCGACCGAATTGGCGCGGCTAATCAGCTGCTTTTGCACGATCGGGACTTCTTCGGGCGGTATCTCGACCCCAAGGTCGCCCCTCGCGACCATGATTCCGTCCGAAATCTCGAGTATGCTTTCAATGTTGTTGACGCCGTCGCGGCTCTCGATCTTCGAGATGATCTTTATATGGCTGCCGCCGTTTTCCTCAAGCACCTTGCGTATGTTGAAGACGTCGTTCGCCGAGCGGATGAAAGAAGCGGCTATATAGTCGAACCCCATTTTTATGCCGAACTTGATGTCCTGGATGTCCTGGTCTGTCATCGAAGGCAAATTGACGTATACGTCCGGTATGTTTATTCCCTTGCGGGCGCCGAGGAAACCCGAGTTTATCACCTCGCAGCGCACTTCTTTGTCCGTAAGCGACCTGACCGTCATTTCGATCAGGCCGTCGTCGAAGAGCACCCTGCTCCCGACGCTCAAGTCCTTCGGAAGGTTTTTGTATGTCACCGAAACGATCGACTGGTTGCCTTCGATATCGTCGGTCGTAAGCGTGAATTCCATTCCGGGCTCGAGGTATATTCTGTCGACGTCGAACGTCTTGATCCGTATCTCCGGCCCCTTCGTGTCAAGGATGAGCGGGATCGGCAACCCGAGTGTCTTGCGCGCCTCCTTCAGGCGGTTGATCGTGATCGTATGGGTTTCGTAGGTTCCGTGCGAAAAGTTGACCCGCGCCGCGTCCATTCCCTTTTTGATCATCTGGATCATCGTGTCGACGTCGTTCGAAGCGGGCCCGAGCGTCGCGAGTATCTTCGTCTTGCGCATCATATTCCCTCCTTTGATGGATTCGCTTAAAAAAAATAAGCGCCCGTCTTGTCAGACGGCAAGCGTTTTTATGGTTTCGTACATTGCCGGGTCGTACGTTTTCTTGCAGTCAATCGCCTCGGCCAAATCTATCAACACATGCTTTCCGCCCTTAAAAACCACCGCCTTGTTTTTTTCGCCGGCGATCGCCGCCTTTACCGCGATGCAGCCCATAAACGACGCGTGCATCCGGTCGAGCGCCGTGGGCGAGCCGCCGCGCTGCAGGTGCCCGAGGATCGTCGTGCGCGCCTCGATGCCCAGCACCCGCTCTATTTCTTTTGAAAGCGCGATGCTTCCGCCGAAGCCTTCCGCCACTACGACGAGATTGTGCTTCTTCCCCTTCGACCTGTTTCGGATTATCTGCTCGATTACGGCTTCCGTGTTCGTCTCCGGCGACTCGGGTATAAGGACTTCCTCCGCGCCGCCCGCCATTCCGCACCAAAGCGCGAGGTAACCGGCGTCGCGGCCCATCACCTCGACTACGCTGCAGCGTTCGTGTGAGCTCGAAGTGTCCCGAAGCTTATTTATGCTGTCCATCCCGGTGTTGACGGCGGTGTCGAAACCGATCGTGTATTCGGTGCAGGCCATGTCGAGGTCGATCGTCGCGGGTATCGCGATTACGTTTACCCCGAATTTGCTAAGCGCCAACCCGCCCTTGAACGTGCCGTCGCCCCCGATTACGATGAGCGTGCCGATCCCGAAGACCTTGGCGATTTCGGCCGCCTTCCTCTGGCCGTCCTCGGTCATCATGCCCTGGCAGCGCGCCGTCCTAAGTATCGTTCCGCCGCGGTGTATGATGTCCTTGACTTCGCGCGAGTTTATCTCCTCGATATCGGCGCTAAGCAGCCCGTCGTAGCCTCGCTTTATCCCGAACACGCCATAGCCGTTGTTCACCCCGGTCCTGACGACGGCGCGTATCACCGCGTTCATTCCCGGGGCGTCGCCGCCGCTCGTTAGGACCGCGATCCTTTGCTTACCGTTCGCAGCCATGCTTCCTCCCCCTTCTGTCAGCTTGCTTCCTTCGCGTTGACCATTTTCACCGATCCGTCGCCCAAAAGCGACTCGAGCTCGTCCATCAGAGACTTGCAAGGATGGACCCAGAACGCCTCGTTAGCCAAAAAGCGCTGGTTCATTTTTTCGTTGTAGACCATCACCCTGGTTTCGCCGCGGTATGACCTGAGGATGTCGGTTACGGACTGCAGCTCGACGGGCTGCGCGACCGGGATCTTAATCCAAAGCGTCTTCGCGGCGGCGGCCGGAAGATCCTCGTAAAGCATTAGTTCGTTCGCGACGAGTTTCGCGTCCTCGTCCTCCTTTACGCTCACCCTTCCCTGCACGATCAGCACCTGGTCCTTGTGCAGTTTCGGTCCGTACTTTTCGTAAAGGTTGGAAAAGACGACGGTCTCGACCGGACCGTACAGGTCCTCTATTATCAGGAAAGCCATGGGCTTGTTAGTGGTTTTGGTATATTTTATCGTCTTGTCCGTAATCATCCCGCCGTATTTTACTACCTGGCCGTCCGCCGGGGCGCTGTCGCCGCTATTTTTATCCGGATTATGGCGGAAAAAGAGGCTGTCGGTATTCGCGTATTGCTTGAGGACCGCTTCGTGCGCCGAAAGCGGGTGGCCGCTTACGTATACGCCGAGCACTTCCTTCTCGTCGTTCAAAAGCAGCCTGGTTGCGAACTCGTCGATATCAGGCAAATCGTCGACGCTGTACGCCGCCTCCTGCCCGTCGAGCTCGAACAGATTCATCTGCCCGTCGATCGTTTTCCGCTTCGACTGGCTCATCCCGTTCATGACCGCGCGGTAAAGGCTCATGTACTGCGAGCGCCTTCCGCCTAAAGAATCGAACGCCCCCGCCTTAATTAAGCTTTCGACGCAGCGCTTGTTGATTTCGCCGGCGTCCATCCGTTTAATGAAATCCGTCATCCCCCTAAACTTCCCGTTCGCTTCGCGTTCGGCGACTATCGCGTCGACGGTGCCCCTTCCGACGTTTTTGATCGCCGAAAGGCTGAAGCGAATGTTTTTTTCCGAGACGCTGAAATAACCGAAACCCTCGTTGATGTCGGGCGGAAGCAGCTTGATGCCTATTTTCCTGCATTCCTGGATATATTCGGAAACTTTTTCGGTAAAGTCCATCACCGACGAAAGCGTCGCCGCCATGAACTCGACCGGGTAGTAAACCTTGAGCCAGGCCGTCTGGTAGCTGATGAAGGCGTAGGCGGCGGCGTGCGCCTTGTTGAAGCCGTACTGCGCGAACGTGATCATGTCGTCGTAGATGCGCGCCGCGGTGTGTTCGGGGATCCCGTTTTTAATGCAGCCCGGAACGTTTTCGCAGCCGTAGATGAAATTCCTTCGCTCTTCGTCCATCACCTGCGAGATTTTCTTCGACATCGCACGTCGCACGAGGTCGCTCCTGCTCATGCTGTATCCGGCGAGGTCGCGGACTATCTGCATTACGTGTTCCTGGTACACGATGCAACCGTAGCTGTCCTCGAGTATCGGGACAAGCTTCGGGTGGGTGTAGGCTATTTTTTTCGGGTCGTTTCGGCCCGCTACGTATTTGGGTATCGAGTTCATCGGGCCCGGCCGAAAGAGCGCGATGCCGGCCATGATTTCTTCGAGGCGGTTGCAACGGAGCTCCTTCATCAGCGATTTCATCCCGGGGCTTTCAAGCTGGAACACGCCTTCGGTCTTTGCCTGAGAAATTATTTCGTATACGTTCGGGTCGTCGTACTCCATCTGGTCGAAGTCGACGTGCCTGCCGTGGCCGCGCTCGATTTCGTCGAGCGCCTTTCGTATGACGGTGAGCGTGCGAAGCCCCAGGAAATCCATCTTAAGGAGCCCGAGCTCCTCGACGGTATCCTTCGGGAACTGCGTCGTAACGACTCCGTCGTTTATGTTAAGCGGTATGTATTCGCTGACCGGCTTGTCGCAGATCACCACGCCCGCGGCGTGGGTCGAGGCGTGCCTTGGAAGCCCCTCGAGCCTCATCGACATGTCGAGCAGCTCGCGGGTATCGTCTTCCTCGTCATACGCCTTCTTTAAGTCGGGGTTCATACCTAGCGCCTTCTCGATCGTCATCTCAAGCATCAGCGGAATCATCTTCGCCACCCGGTCGACGTCCGCGTAAGCCATCGCCAGCGCCCTGCCTACGTCCCGCGTCGCGGCGCGCGCCGCCATCGTCCCGAATGTGATGATCTGCGAGACATGGTCGGCGCCGTACTTTTCGATTACATAGTCTATGACTTCCTGGCGCCGCTCGTAACAAAAATCAATGTCGAAGTCGGGCATCGAGACGCGTTCGGAATGCATGAACCTTTCGAACGGCAGATCGTACCTGATCGGGTCGACGTCCGTGATCCTGAGGCAGTACGCGACGATGCTGCCCGCGCCCGAGCCGCGTCCGGGCCCGACCATTACCGAATTGTCCCTCGCGAACTTGATGAAATCCCAGACGATCAAGAAATAATCGACGAACCCCATCCCGATAATCGTGCCGATCTCGTAGTCGAGGCGCGCGGTGTGAAGGGCGGCGCTTTCGCCGTAACGAAAAACAAGGCCTTCCTCGCAAAGGTGGCGAAGGAAGGCGGACGCCGTTTCCCCGGCGGCTTTCGATTTCAGATCTTTTTTATACTCGTCGGATATGTCGAATTTCGGGAGTTTGTACTCTTTGAAGACGATGTCGACGCCGCAGCGTTCGGCTACCATTCCCGTGTTGTCCAGCGCCTCCTTGGCGTACGGGAAAAGATTTCGCATTTCCTCGGAGGTCTTGAGGTAGAACTGGTCGCCTTCGTACTTCATGCGGTCGTCGTCCATCACGGTCTTGCCGGTTTGGATGCAAAGGAGAATTTCGTGCGCCTTCGCGTCCTCGCGCGAGATGTAGTGCACGTCGTTCGTGCAAACCATCGGAATGCCGGTTTCGTTGTGTATTTTGATGAGTCCTGGGTTTATCGTCTGCTGGTCCGCGAGGCCGTGGTCCTGCAGCTCTAAAAAATAGTTTCCCCTTCCGAAAATCCCGTCGTAAAGCAGGGCCTGCTCGAGCGCGCTTTTATACGAGACGTTTAAGATCGCCCTTGAGACCGCGCCCGAGGCGCACGCGGAAAGCGCGATAAGGCCCTTCGAAAATTTCCTGAGCGTTTCGACGTCGACGCGCGGCTTGTAGTAAAAGCCTTCGGTGAAGCCGATCGAGACAAGACGGATTAAATTATGGTAGCCCTCGTTGTTTTCGGCGAGCAGCACCAGATGGGTGAACGCCCCCCCGAATCCCTTTTCCTTATTGAAGCGCGAATCGGGCGCGACGTACACCTCGCAGCCGATTATCGGCTTAACCCCGTTTTTTAGCGCCTGCTTGTAAAATTCGATGACCCCGTACATGACCCCATGGTCCGTGATGGCTATGCTTGCCATACCGAATGCCTTGGCCCGCGAAATAAGCTCGCCGATCCTTGCGGAACCGTCGAGCAGGCTGTATTCTGAATGGACGTGGAGATGGGTGAACTGATCCATGGCTTGAAGTATATCATTATTTTGGCCGGCGCTGATATCTTTGCCGATACGGCCTTAAAAAGTTTTAAGGGACGCGGATAAATGGACGCTTCGGCGATTTGCGAGCATTTCGGTTCCTGCGGGGGCTGTTCATATTTAAACATTTCCTACGGTGACGAGCTCTCAATCAAGCGGGATAAAATGGCTGAAACTTTCAGCCGCTATTCAAGCGTCTACGAAGGAATCGTGCCCGCGCCGAAAGCTACCGGATACCGCAACAAGATGGAGTTCGCGTTCGGCGACGAACTCAAGGGCGGGGCGCTGGCGCTTGGCATAAGGAAGCGCGGCAGCTTCTACGAAGTCGCGACTCCGAAAAAGTGCTGCCTCATACCGGATTGCTTCGCCGAAATCGTCGCGGCGACGCTCGACTATTTTAACGACGCGGGCGAAACGTTCTATCACAGGCGCAGCCAAACTGGCGCGCTGAGGCACCTGGTGCTGCGAAGGGGCGAAAATACCGGCGATTTGCTAGTCAATCTTTCGACTTCGCAATTCATAAAGGCGGATTTGCCGGGCTATGCCGAACGCGTCGCGGCCGTTTTAAAAAGGCATAGGCTCGCCGGGGTGCTTCATTCGGTATACTCCGGCGTTTCCGACAGGGTTAGCGGCGACGATTGTAAAATCGTCGTTGGCGACGATTTTTTTTACGAAAAAATACGCGGATTGGTCTTTTGCGTGACGGCGTACTCGTTCTTCCAAACGAATACGAGCGCCGCGGAGGTCCTGTTTGAAACAGTCGGGCGCTTCGCGGGCGAAGGGGACGCGATGCTCGACATGTACTGCGGCGCTGGCGCGATCGCGCTTTCGCTGTCAAACCAGGCGAAAAGCGTTACCGGTTTCGACATATCGCCCGACGCGGTCTCCGCGGCGAAAAAAAACGCCGCCTTAAACGGAATCGACAACTGCGTTTTTTTCGCGGGGGACGCGCAAGATGCGATCGGCGAATTGAAAATG
>WREB01000042.1 GCA_009779525.1 Defluviitaleaceae bacterium | reverse complement strand
GGCGACATCTACATGACCGGCGCGTTCGTCTGCCTTTCCGTTTTCGGTTTCCTTTCGGGCTATTTCGCAGGCTGGCCCGGCATAATTTTATCGGTCATGGCCTCGATGTGCGTCGCCGGGGCGCTGGGCTATATAGCCCAGCGCTTCGCGTACCGGCCGCTCCTCAACGCGCCGAGGCTTTCGCTTTTGATAACGGCGATCGGCGTATCGCTTGTGATCTATAATTCCGTAATGGTGATAACCAACAGCCAGCCCCTGTTTTTTAACAGCGGGCTCGACAATTCGGCGGGCGTGCAGTTCGGGAGCGTCAAGATAACCTACGTTCAGTTCGTGCTGATAGCCACTTCCGCGTCGCTGATGGCGCTGCTTACGCTGTTTATCAAGCGCACGATGACGGGCAAGGCGATGCGCGCGATCGCCCTCGACAAGGACGCCTGCCGCCTGATGGGCGTGAACGTGAACCGGATGATCGGGATGACGTTTGTCATCGGCTCGTCCCTCGCCGCGATCGCCGGCGGAATGGCCTGCGTATACTACGGAAACGTGCAGTACAGCATGGGTTTTTCGATCGGGATAAAGGCGTTCACCGCCGCCGTGATCGGGGGCATCGGTTCTATACCCGGCGCGATGCTGGGCGGGCTTCTGTTGGGGCTTCTCGAGGCGTTCGGCACGCAATTCCTCGGTTCGCAGTGGAAGGACGTCTTCGCCTTCGGGCTTTTGATACTGATATTGATCCTTCGGCCAAACGGCCTTCTCGGCAAATCCGAGATCGAAAGGATGTAGCGCTTGGACCGGTATAAACTCGCATCGATTTTCGGAAGTTTTGCGATTGCGGCAGCGCTCCCGCTTTTTTTGGACAACTATTCGCTAAACGTCCTTTGGAACGCGATGTTTTATATGCTGCTCGCGCTAGGGCTTAACGTCATCGTCGGGTACTGCGGCCTCTGCGACTTGGGCTACGCCGCAAAGTTCGCGATCGGCGCCTACACGACCGGGATCTTGGTAAAGACGTTCGCCTGGAATTTTTGGCTGACGATCCCCGTCGTCATCGTGGTTTCGCTCGTCTTCGCGGTGCTGATAGGCGGTCCGACGCTTAAGCTTCGAAGCGACTACCTCGCGATCGTCACGCTCGGTTTCGCCGAAATAGTAAGGATCACCGCGCGCAACCTCTCCCTTACCGGCGCCGCGAGCGGACTTAACGGTATAATGCGGCCAAGCGTATTCGGGACGCGGATCACGACGATTAGCCAGTGGTATTATGTATTTTTGATACTGCTCGCGCTGTTCGTCGTCATTTCATACAGGACGAGGTACTCGAGGTTCGGGAGGGCGCTCGCGTACATACGCGAGGATGAGGACGCCGCCAAGGCGATGGGGGTCAACGCCACGCTCTACAAGCTTTACGCGTACATGCTCGGCGCCGTCTTGGGCGGCGTGACCGGCAGCTTCTACGCCGTCAAGATGACTTCCATCTCGCCAAACTCCTTCGATTTCACGCAGTCCGCGAATATTTTGCTCGCGGTGATCTTGGGCGGCATGGGCAAGATCCCCGGGGTCATTGCCGGCGCCGCGTTTTTCGCGATCTTTCCCGAACTTTTCAGGGACGTTCCGGTCATAGGCGAGATGCGGATGCTCTTCTTCGGGCTGCTCCTCGTAATCGTCATGATTACCCGCCCGCAGGGGCTTTGGCCCGAGACGAAGGGACGCGCCCTCAAATGAGCGCGATAATGCGCGTAAGCAACCTGACGATGCAATTCAGCGGGATTACCGCCATCGACGACCTGAGCTTCGAAGTCGAAAGCGGCTCGATCACTTCGCTCATCGGCCCGAACGGCGCGGGTAAGACGTCCGCGTTCAACTGCATGACGGGTTTCTACAGGGCCTCCTCAGGAACGATCCATTTCGAGGGCGAATCCCTTGTCGGCGTGAAGCCCCACAACATCACCCGCAGGGGAATCATCCGGACTTTCCAAAACGTGAGGCTCTTTAAAAACATGACGGTGCTAGAAAACGTGATGAGCGGCGCGCACAGCATAAGCCGCCAGGCCGTCCTCGGGGCGTTACTCCGCCACGGCGCCCAGCGGCGCGAAGAACGCTCAATCATGGACAACGCGAAGTTTTGCCTTGAATACATAGGAATTTACGATATAAAGGACCAAATCGCAAAAAATTTATCCTACGGCGACCAGCGCCGCACCGAATGGGCGAGGGCGCTTACGATCCGCCCGAAGCTCCTGCTCCTCGACGAACCGGCCGCGGGCCTTAACCGCGAGGAAAAGGACAGGCTTGTCGGGCTGATACGCCGTTTCCGCGACGATTTCGGGATAACCGTGTTTTTAGTCGAGCACGACATGGATCTGGTAATGAAAGTTTCCGAAAAGGTGATCGTGATAAATTTCGGGACGAAGATCGCCGAGGGCACGCCCGCGGAGGTGCAGGCCGACCCGTTCGTGATTGAGGCATACCTCGGCGGCGAAGGGGACGAATACGGGGAAGCCGCGGTATGAGCGGCGAAACGCTGCTTAAAGTCGAGGGACTCGCGACTTATTACGATAAAGTCGCGGCGCTGAAAGGGATTTCCTTCGAGGTGAGGAAGGGCCAGATAGTCACGCTGCTCGGTTCGAACGGCGCCGGCAAAAGCACGACGCTTCGAACCGTATCGGGACTCATAGCCCCGTCTTCGGGCAAAGTTTTTTTCGCCGGGGAGGACATCACCAAAATGCAGCCGCACGAAATCGTCAGGCGCGGCTTGGTGCATCTCCCCGAAGGCCGCCGCATATTCAAGGACCTGACCGTCGCGGAAAACCTGGAACTTGGATCGTATACGCTCCGGGACAACCGCGAGCGAAGGAAGCGGATGCGCCGCGTGTTCGACCGCTTCCCGATACTGGAAAAACGGGCGAGGCAGATCGGCGGGACGCTTTCCGGCGGCGAGCAGCAGATGCTTGCAATCGGAAGGGGGCTCATGTCCTCCCCGAAGCTGCTGCTTATGGACGAACCGTCCATGGGGATCGCGCCGCTGATAATACGCGACATCACCCAAATCATCAAAAAGCTCCACGAAGACGGGACGACTATTTTATTGGTCGAGCAAAACGCCAAGATGGCGCTCGGCCTCTCGCACTACGGCTACGTGCTCGACACGGGAAGCGTCGTGCTCGAAGGGCCGGGTACGGAGCTTCGTAACAACGAGAAAGTCGTCAAGGCGTACCTCGGGGGCTGATTTTTAATCGCCAAGTATCCTTCCGTCAGTCCCGATCACAACCGACCTCCACTCAATCAACTTACCGCAATCCTTAAGCGCCGTCTTTACGGCGTTTTCAAGCCCCCTGCAGCAGGGCACCTCCATTAGCGCGACGGTCACCGACCTGACGTCGTTTTGCTTTAGTATAGCCGTCAGCTTTTCCGCGTAGTCGCCCTCGTCAAGCTTCGGGCACCCGATAATCGTCACGCAGCCATTCATGAAGCCTTCGTGGAAATTGCCGTGCGCGTATGCCGCGCAGTCGGCGGAGACAAGCAGCCTCGCTTTGTCGAAATACGGCGCCCTCGCCGGGACGAGCTTGATTTGGACGGGCCATTGGTTGAGGTGCGTCGCATGACTTGCCGGCGCGCTTTCGTTTCGCAAATTTCCGTCCTCCCTTTCCAGTTTCCTTGACTGCGTCCCCGGACAGCCGCACGCGAGCGTATCCGGCGCGGCGCTTTCTTTGTTCGCCCTCACCGCCTCCCCGTCGTATTCCGCCGCCTCGCGCTCCTCGAACTCGATCGCCCCGGTCGGGCAAGCCGGAAGGCAATTTCCGAGCCCGTCGCAGTAGTCGTCCCTAAGCAACACTGCCTTTCCGCCGACGATTCCTATCGCGCCTTCCTCGCAGGCTTTGGCGCACAGTCCGCAGCCGTCGCAGCGCTCCTCGTCGATCTTGATGATCGTCCTTACCATTTCCTTTCCTCCTTAAATTTTAAGTTCGATTGCATTAAAGCGATTCCGGGAATAAAATTCGGTTGTAAAAACAACGGGAACGAAAAAAATGGAAAATAAATTTGATGCGAAACGCGGGGAAAGAGTTTCGCTTTACGAATCGGTCCGAGGGCATCCCCTTTGGGAAGGGATAGGCCCGGACGAATTCGCCGACATCGGTCGCTGCCTCGGGTTCCGCGTGAAAAATTTCCGGAAGGACGAAACGATATTATTCGCGGGCGAAACCGCGGCTTGCATCGGCCAGCTCGCGTCGGGGAGCGCGAGGGTCGTCAGGGAGGATGCGAACGGCAATTCCTCGATCATATCGGAACTTGTCACGCCCGAAACGTTCGGCGAAACGTTCGCGTGCGCGGGCGTATCCGTCGTCCCGGTCACCGTCGCGGCGTCGTCCCCGTGCTTAGTCATGTTCGTCGACTACCGCAGGGTCGTTTCAACCTGCTCGTCCGCCTGCGGCTTTCACGCGAGGCTCATCGAAAACATGCTAGCGCAGATAGCGAAAAAAAACCTGGAGCTCGGCAAAAAAATCGAGATCCTCTCGTTGCGCAAAACTAGGGACAAGCTGCTCGCCTACTTAAATTCGCAGCGGGACGGCGCAGGTAAATTTAAAATACCCTTCAACAGGGAGGAACTGTCGCGGTACCTTTGCGTAGATCGGAGCGCGATGTCGGGCGAGCTATGCAAGATGCGCGACGAGGGGTTGATTCGGTTTCGCGGAAACGAATTCGAGATAATGCGAAATATGGTAGAATAAAGGGAACCTGCAGCGGCAACGCCAAATTCCGCACGCCTATCGGAGGACGCACGCATGAAAGACGACGCGACGACGCGGACGGGGGGGCTTGGAAGAGTCCTGAACAAAATAAACCTTAAGCTTCGCCCCAAGCTTGTATTGATTTTTTTGATCGCCAAGGTAATTCCGATAGTATTGATCACCGCGATGGCGCTATCTCAAATAATCTCCCTCGGCCGGATACTCCGCGACATCGCGGTCGAAGATTCCGCCGCCGCGCTTAACGACGGCGCCCGCGAAGAAATCGAGCGGATGACGACGGAAATCGCCGGCGCTCTTTCAACCTTCCTTTACCAGCGCGACCAGAGCATCTTGCTTCTCGCAAGCCTCGAGCCTTCCGACGAAACCTGCAGGATTTTTTCCGAAAACAGCAACGGCTTCCTGACCTCGAGGGGCGAATGGGTCCTCGCGCCGGACGGGATGTCCTGGGTCGAGCTCGACCCTTATTCGTACGGCGGCGCGCCGGTAGTCTCATCCAACTCCGAAAACGAGGACGCGCGCCACGGAAGCGGCTTCAGATCGAGGCCGCCCGAATTTTTTACAGAGAGGCGCGAGTTCGTCCCGCTGTACGACGAGGTGGCGTTCATCGGAACTGACGGAGCCGAGCTCTACAAATACGCGAACCCAAAAACCACAAAAGTAAACTACCCGCCAAACCCCGCAAAAGTCGACGTTTCGGTCAAGTCCAACACGTATGTCAGGGCGGAGACGTACTTCGAGGAGCTAAAAAAACTCAAGCCCGGCGAAATTTACGTCTCCGAGGTGATCGGCGCCTATGTCGGCACGAACTACATCGGGATGTACGCGCCGGGCGTTTTTAAAAACAGCGTGCCGGCGACGCATCCAAACTACGAAACCCTGATAAAAACTGCCGAGCTGCCTCCCGAGCTTTTTTTGGAAGCCGCCAAAAACCAAGCTTACGCGGGCAAGGAAAACCCGGTCGGCCGCCGCTTCGAGGGTATAGTCAGGTGGGCCGCCCCCGTTGTCGGCGCGGACGGCGAGATCGTCTGCTACGCGACGTTCGCGTTAAACCACGACCATATCATGGAATTCGTCGATTACGTGACGCCGATGGCCGAGCGCTATTCGCCGCTGCCCGACGCGCACGAGGGCAACTACGCGTTCATATGGGATTACGCGTGCCGAAGCATCGCGCACCCAAGGCACCATTCGATCGTGGGGTATAACCCGATTACCGGCGAACCGCAGGTCCCGTGGCTCGAGGGAACCGCGGAATACGAAAGGGATTATCTGGAGGGCGGATTCGTCAAGGAGGCGGACGCCGCCGGAAATCCGTCGGTCAAAGTCCCGGTCGTCGACGCCTACGGCAACGCATTGCCCGCGAGGGACACGCCGTTTTACTATTGGCATTCGGACGGCGGCGATAAATGGCTCGAAGCCAATCCATCGTGGGACGATTTGAGCGATTTGGGCCACGGAAAGAGCTGGGGGCAGTTTTTCGCGGAAAATTCCGAAAACAGGTACATACTCCCGCAATTCGGCGAAAGGATCCTGACCGACCAAAACGGGAAGCGTTCGGTGGACGGCTTCGGGAATTACATATACGACTACCAATCCCGCGACAAGACGCCCGCGGCGGCGTTGACGAAGGCCGGGTTCGTGGGGCTGGACGGGCGTTTTCTAAACAACGCCCCGCAGTGCGCGGGCTGGATGGACCTTACCGAAAACGGCGGCTCGGGTTCGTTTTACATATTGTGGAGCGGCCTTTACAAGCCTACGACGGCGGGATCGGTCAATTATTATACTGGGCGGTACGCGCCGGAAAACCAGAACGGTTCGAGACGTGGCTTCGCGTTCGTCACGATCGGGGCGGGGATAGAGGATTTTACGGCGCCCGCCCGCGAAACCGAGCGGAAGCTGACCGATACGATTAACGAAAGGCTGCTTGGGGCGACCTTCCAGCTTTCGACGACCGCGGTCGGGCTCTTTGTCATGGTCGTGCTAGTCGCGCTGCTGCTTTCGTCCTACCTCACCGACAACATAAAATTTTTGCTCGACGGGATAAGCCGCTTCCGGTCAGGCGAAAGGCAGTTCAGGCTCCGCTCCGGGATAAAGGACGAGTTCGGAACGCTCGCCGATTCGTTCGACGAAATGGCCGAGAGCATCGTCGGAAGCGTGAGCGGACTTCTCGTTATCATCGGGACCGACGAAAGGATCATCTACGCCAACGAAAACGCGTTAAAAAAAGCCGGGAAGACGCTTGAGGAAACCGCGGGCAAGCCTTACTACGACTACAGTTTCTACGCGCGCGGAACGCGCCACGACCCGATAGCCGCGCTGCGCGAGGGATGGGAACCGGAAGTCCTATTCAGGGAGGAGCACGGCGACTACCTGCTTGGGAAGGCGAGCTATCTGCATGACGGCGACTCGAACGTAATCGGCTACGTGATAACGACCGCCGAAGTCACCGAAATCGAGGAAGCGAGGCAGAAAGCGGAGCAGGCCAGCCAGGCGAAAAGCGTTTTCTTGGCGAACATGAGCCACGAAATCAGGACGCCGATGAACGCGATTCTAGGAATGTCCTCGATTGGAGCGAACGCGCCCGATATCGAGCAGAAGGACTACGCGATACATAAAATCCAGGACGCCTCCCGCCACCTGCTTAACGTGATCAACGACGTGCTCGACATGTCGAAAATTGAAGCGAGGAAGTTTGAGCTGTCCGAAACGGAGTTCGTTTTCGACGGAATGCTTCGGCGCGTGGTGGATATGGTGCATTTTCGCCTCGACGAAAAACGCCAGAAGCTTTCCGTAAACATCGACCCGGACATCCCCAGGACGCTTAAGGGCGACGACCAGCGGCTTTCTCAGGTCATAACCAACCTGCTGACAAACGCGATGAAGTTCACCCCGGAGGGCGGCGCGATCGGGCTTGAAGCGAGGCTCGAATCGGAGCGCGACGGAATTTGCGCGCTTTTGGTCAGGATCATCGACAACGGGATCGGGATGAGCGCCGAGCAGCAGAAAAAACTTTTCGGCGCGTTCGAGCAGGCGGAGGCCAGCACGACGCGCAAGTACGGCGG
>WREB01000041.1 GCA_009779525.1 Defluviitaleaceae bacterium | reverse complement strand
GTCCATATCGGGCTACATAAGCGAGATATCGGAAGCGCTCGGCGGCATCGAGGAAGGCGACCTGCGCGTGCGGATAAACCGCGAATACATCGGCCAGTTCAACGCGATAAAAAATTCGATAAACACCATATCAAGCAAGCTGAACGAAACGATGGCCGAAATAATGAGCGCGTCCGAGCAGGTGCTCGCGGGCGCTAAGCAAATTTCCGCTTCTTCGATGACGCTAGCCGAGGGCGCTTCGGAGCAGGCGAGCGCGATCGAGGAACTGACGGCTTCCGTCGAGACGATCAACAGCCAGACGCAGCGGAACGCGGCCAACGCCAACGAGGCCGACGGGCTTTCCGCCAAGTCCACCGCGAACGCGGAGACCGGAAACAACGAAATGCAAAACATGCTGACCGCGATGAACGCGATAAAGGATTCGTCGGACAACATATCGAAGGTAATAAAAGCGATTTCGGACATCTCGTTCCAGACGAACCTCCTCGCCTTAAACGCCTCCGTCGAGGCGGCGCGCGCGGGCGAGCACGGCAAGGGCTTCTCGGTCGTCGCGGACGAAGTCAGGAGCCTCGCATCCAAGAGCAAGGAGTCGGCCGACGAAACCGCCAACATGATCGAAAATTCCAACCAGCGCGTGAACGACGGGACGCGGATCGCGCAAAGCACGGCTTCGGCTTTATCCACGATAGTCGAAAACGCGGCGCAGGTTTCAAACATCATAAAGACGATAGCCGAGTCGTCGAGGAACCAGGCGGAGGCGATATCGCAGGTTAGCATCGGCCTTAGCCAGATATCGCAGGTCGTGCAGGACAATTCCTCAACCTCGGAGGAAACGGCGGCGGCGGCCCAGGAACTAAACTCGCAGGCCGACGTGCTGAAACAAATGGTATCGTTTTTCAGGATATAAGGCGCAAAATATAGGAGCCCCCCGTCGTTTTCATTCTAACGACAGGGGGTTCTTTCGTTGCGTCCGTTTTTATGGGTTATAACCCTCTCATAAATATATAAGGGCATTCATATTAATTTTCGTGGCTTAATATATTTTCATCAAAAACAATAAAAGACTTTACACCCTTTTTATCGGCACCCAAAACTCGATTCTGTTGCCGTCAGCGGCGTTAAAATTATCGACCCAAAAAAATATTTTTTTACGCTGTATTTTTCGCCCGGTTATTTTAGCCTGCCGTCTTCCATCAGAAGCTGCGTGTCGGCGACGCGCGCGACGGATTCGTCGTGGGTCGCGACTATGACGCAGTAGCCGCGCGAATTTGCCAGTTCTTTTAAAAGCGTTATCACGTTTGATGTGTTGGCGGAGTCGAGGTTGCCGGTCGGTTCGTCCGCCAAAATCATTTTTACGCGCGTCCCGAGGGCGCGCGCGATCGCGACGCGCTGCTGCTGGCCGCCCGAGAGCATGTGCGGAAGGCGCCTGAACTCGCTTTCGGTGAGCCCGACGCCGCCGATTAACTCAAGCGCCTTCTCGCGCGCGGCTTTCGGTTTGATTCCGTTAAGCTCCATAGGGTACATGACGTTTTCCGCGACGGTCATCTGCGGGAGCAGGTTGTAGCTTTGGTAGATGACCGCTACGTTCTCCCTCCTGTGCCTTGCGAGATTCATTTTGCCAGTCGGCCTGCCCTCAAACCTTATTTCGCCTTCGGTCGGAAGGTCGAGGCCCGCGATCAGCGAAACGAGCGTCGTCTTGCCGCAACCCGACGGGCCGCGTAGGGCGTAGAGCCTCCCCGCCTCGAACTCGTATTCGACGCCACGAAGCGCCTCGACCGTCATGTAGCGGGTCACGTATTTATAGCGAACGTTAGTAAGCGTAAGCATTTCGCAATCCACCCTTAACCCTATTCGTCCGCGCCTAGCGACGCGATTACCGCCTTGCGGAACGTATGCAAAACCGCGGTCGCCTGGCCCGCGTTATAGCAAACCGAAAACAGCGCGATCATCGGAACCGAAACCGGCGCCGCGCCCGTTATCGCAACCGCCGCCGAGGCAAGCAAAACGCCCGGCACAGATAAAATGACGGGTTCTATAAAAAACGCGGCGAACACGCGCAATCGGCCGGCCCCTATGCTCCTAAGCGTGTTGATTTCGCCGAACCGGTTTTTTAAAAGCAGGTTAGACGCGAAGAAACCGATCAGCGCCACCGCGCAAAGCACCGCGGGAAAAAGCATGCCCATATACCCGATGTGGCGCGTAAGGCTGTCGATCGTTTGGTAAAGCGCTTTGTCGTCGACGATTATCCAGTTTCTGTGGACTCCCGGCCTGCCCGGCGCGTCGTAATTTTTTGCGAGGAAATCTTTGAGTTGTGAGAGCTTTTCGGTATCGCGAAGCGCGTAGCCCATCGAACTGTAGCTATAATCGGTGAGTTTTTCCACGTGCTCGTAGGTTACGCCGAGCTTGCTGAAATACGAGACCGTTTCGTATGTAAGTTCCTGCGTGAAAATCTCCTCGTAGACGAACACCGACTGGCGGTTCACGTCGCTTTCATAGAGACCCGCGACCGCGTAGGGCGAGGCCATAATCCCGCCGTAGACGCCCGGGCTGCTTTCGTAAAGCACATTTACGTAAAACAAGTCTCCGGCCGATAATCCGTGCAGTTCCGCGAACCTGCGGGAAACGAGCGCGTTTTTAACGAACCCGCCATCGTCGGCCGTTTTATACCAGTCATATTTTTCGTCCCGATCAATCTCCGGGGAGTTGAAAGATTGAAACTCGCGCATTTCGGTCAAATCGTCCGTAAACACTATGTTGAACGAATTCGAATCGAACGTCCAAACCATCGTTTCGAGCTCGAACCCGCTGGCGGGCGCCGTAAAAACAAATAAATCATAGTCCGCGCCCGTTTCGCCCGATTCGACTTCGCCGCCGAAATCGGCCCTGCCCGGGCTGCCTCCGTAGTTGCCCTTAACCGTCCTCGAATACCAGACGCTTTCAATAAACCCGGTTTCGATCAAATCCCTCGCGAGCTGCGGGTCGATCGATAGGTTTTCGGTCTGGTAAGAACGCACGCCGGTATGCCGCATCGTCACGGGTATCGCGTCGTAGACGCCGTCAAGCTCGGCCTGGTAGCCCTCGCGCAAATCGTTGAAGACGAAAAGGAACGTAAGCAGCGCGAAGTAGAGCATCGGCACCGCCAAGCTGCGCGCACCGCCGCGGACGGCCGATTTAACGGCGTAGCGGAGCGTGAGTCCGGGAACGCGCTCGAAAAATTTTGCTCCGGCATTGGGTAAGTTTTCGTTTCTATGAGATTCGTCGGCTCGGCGCTTTCGTTCGATTTTTCGCGAAGCGGCCTTAAAGCGTTTTTTCGCGCCCTGGGACCGGACCGCCTTTATCCCAAAGGCCGCGCATATCAAAAACGACGCCGCAACGACGGTTAAAGCGACCGGGGCAAAGGAAACTTCGGCGTTTCCTATGGTCAGCGAAACTCCTTCCGCCATTTGGCCGAAACCGAGCGCGCTGAAACGGTGGTCGTAAACGTTGTTTTCGGCCGCCGTCGCGTAGACAATGTCCGCGACGCGCCTTGATACCGCGTATCCGGCGGCGCAGCCCGCGGCGGACGAAGCAATCGCGATAATCCCCGCGCCGGACAGTAAAAACAGCAGCGGACCAAGCGCTCCTGAACCGAGCCGAAGCAGCGCCCTGACCGATTCGCCCGCCCTGTAGACGTAAAAATAGGCGAAAAGCGCAAGCACCACCAGCACGGAAAAACCGCAGAGCGCCGTTATCAAAACGGCGGTCTCCCGAAGAGATCTGACCGGCTTGACCGCCTCGGAGTAGCCCTGGTCGCTTACGTTGACGATCACGCCGCGCGGAAGCGAATCCGCGATCGCTTCAATATATTTCGCCGCGCTTCTGTTCTCGAGTTTCGCGCAGGCAAGCACGTAATCGTATTTGTCCGCGGCGAGCCAGGGCTGTCCGGCGTCCGCGATAAAAATCGGCGAATACTGGTCTTCGGAACGGTAGATTCCGGAAACGGTGAAATCTTCTACCGCGTCGAACCCGGCGCCGGACTTCACCGTATCGTACCTGTAGGTTTCGGTTTTGATCCTTTTTACCGAAATCGCGACGGTATCGCCGACGTCAAGATCCAGCTGCGCGGCGACCCTTCGCGGGAGCAGGCATTCGTTAGCGGCTTCGCTTTGCGGAAATTCGCCGTCCGTCAAGACGTACTCGCCTTGATGGAAGGCTTGCAACGACTTTAGGTCGACCGAAGCGACCAGGTCCACCATCATGTTCGCTAGTCTTAGTTTCTCGATTATCCCTGAAAAATATTGACCCGCTTCGCTTTCCCAAAAATGCGCGAAGCCCAAGGCGCCGGCGCCGGTCATGTCGACGACCGGGGGGCAGTAGGCCTCGCTTTTCGGCAAGCCGAGGCTGTCCGCGAACGCAAGCGCCTCGAACACCGGAAACCTGTGGTTCGAGTTGGTCAGGACCCCGAACGCTATGTAGACGCGGTTCGGCGTTAGCTCGAAATATTCGTCGCGAAACGGCTTGACCAATATTTTCGCGACACCAATGTCGTTCGCCGAGAAGTAATCTTCGTAAATCGTCCCGTTGTAATATTCGGTTCCGGGATATATTTCGCCGACCCTTATTTGCAAAACCGCGAAGCCCGGCATCGGCGCAAGCGAGGACGGCGGTTTGTAGCCCTGCGCGAACGCGAGGAGCCTTGCGCTGTGCTCGATGAATTCGACTCCGACAAGCGCGTAATCGTCGAGATCGAAGGCTGCCCTCGCTTCGGAAAGCGCCGGGTCGAAATAATCGCCTTCGGGAAAATTTCCGCCTATGAACACGAATTCAGCAGAGGTGGAAAACGTTTTGTCCGCCTCGTCAAGCATCGCCTCGGCGGAGCGATACATCCCGTAGCCCAATGAAAGGAAGCCGACCGCCGCGGCGATCAGCAATAAAAACAGCGCGGACTTCACGGGGCTTCTGAGCGCCGATTTTATTCCGTATTTAAGCGCGGCCTTCATTTGCTTGCCTTGGCGTACTTATAAATGTTGGTCGTGTCGTTTGCTTCGTCGTAGAAGGCAATGCACATCGCGCCGCTTTTATCGAAGAAGAATCCTTCCGCGAAGTAAAATCCGTAGAAACCGTTTTCAAGCTTGGCCCCGACGCCTCGCATCGTACGGCGGGTTTCGGCGCCGAGCCAGAGGATTGATTCCCATTCAAAGGCGCCGGGCGTTATTTTAAAAACGCCGTTGCTCCAAGCGATATACGGAAGTCCGTCCGCGCCGTTTACCGCAAGGTAAATAATGCCGTACGCATTAAACATATCGAAGCTTGTCAGGATCGTTTCGGCCGCCACATCGATTTGATAATAGATTTCGTTTGATCCGGTTTCATTTTTATTGCCGACGACGTGCATAATACCGGATTCGTCTATTGCAAAAGCCTTGACGAATTCGAATGAAAACGCCTCGGGAAGCCTTATGCTTTTTCCGGTCGAAACGTCGTACGCCCTAAGCTTCTTGCCGTCCTTCGATATGAATACGGTTTCGCCTATGCAGGCGTAGCTTATCTCCTGTCTGCCCAGGGTGTTGCTTGGCGCTTCGGCCGATAAAACGAGCTCGTATTTATCGTTGTATAAATCGAAGCGGGTCTTCGCCGACTGATTTTCGTTAAGCGTCAGCAGCCGGCCCCCGTCGACGAAGGCGTAGCCACGCATGTTGTCGAAATATTCGAAGCGCGTCCGGCCGTTGCGAACGTAGGTCCTGTACGAGCCGATATGGCAGAGCTTGACGATTTCGGCTGGGTCTCCCTCGTCATCGCCAAAGACGGCTTCGCACAGGTATTGCTCGTGCAGGATACCGTTTTCGATTTCGCTTTCGAACGCGCGCGTAAAAATGATTCTATCGTTGCCGTGCAGCCGTATTTCGTTTGCGAAACCCGGGATTCTCATGAATAGTGTTTCGGTATAGTCGGAAGGCTCGAGTTCGGGCGGCGGCGCTGCTTCCGCATCGCTTTGGTTAAAGCCGTCCCAATTGGAAGCGCCGCCGTCAGTTTCGCCGTTATCCGTCCGGACAATTTCGACATCCGATTTCGCGTACGCTTCGTCGGCCCGGCCCAAGTTTTCGCCGGCAGAATCTAATTCGGTCTGCGCTTCCGGCGGCGGCGGTTCGTACGGGCCGCGCCAATCGGGTTCGTATAGTATCACGCGTTTTGCTTCGTCCGACCGCGCGTCTTCTTCCGCGACCTGATGGCGGCGGACCAAGACGGCGGAGCCTGACCTCCCCGCGGTAAGCCCGGAGCAGCCGCAAAACATTGACAGCGCGAGGCACGCCAAAAATAATTTATTCAAAGCTCGCCGGGCCGGCTTTTCGCTCCAGCTGCCTCGCGTCGAACTCGGCGCCGTCAAAATATTTTTTTATCAGCCGGATGATTTCGTCTCTATCGATTTGCCTGCACGAAAAGACGTCGACGCCAAGGTAGCCGTGTTCGGGCCAGGTGTGCGCGGCGATGTGCGACGCCGAAACGATCGCGAACGCGGTGATCCCTATCGGCGAAAATACGTGGGAGCCTTCCTCGAGTATCTCGGTACCCATGACCGCGGCGATGTCCCGAACGAGCGAGACGATTTGATCCAAGTCGTTCAGCGAATCCTCGTCGCAGCGCGTCGCGTCGATTATCAGTTGGTGGCCGACGACGGTTTTTTCCCTCTTTTTATGATCCGCTATATATTTGGCGAGGCTTTCGACCGATTCCATGTTGTCGAGGTTGAGATCAAACATAATGTCCGCGCCGGACCACTCCTCGACGGCCGTAATAAATTTGACCGCGGAAAGCGAATCGACCAGGCAGCCGCCGCCCAAAAGCTTCGTTCCGCGTATGTCGGCGCCTTCGGCGACGAGCCGCTGGCCGACCATGATTTTTTTGATGCCGTTAATTATTTCATCCATCGTTCGTCACCCTGATCCACGGGACGCCTTTTATGCTATGCGGAAGATCCAGCCAAAACGAAGCGGCGCCGTTTGAAATATGTTTTTGCTTAAAGCCGAGCGAAGCGAGGAGCATCGGCGCCGTCATTCCGCTTCCGGTTTCGCAGACGCAGCGGACCGAGGCGGCTTCTTCGCTCGTTTCGGCGCGCAGGATTTCGCCTAGGAAAGCGGCCGCGACACCGCGGCCCTCCACCCTGCACGAAACGCAAAGTAAATCGAGGCTTAAAAAATCGGTTCCGTCACTTCCGTCCCCGCGGTAAATCCGGCGCAGAAGCGCGGCGCCGACGATACCGTGCCGGCCGAACAAGTCGTTAAATTCGCAAACGTATAGTTTTGCTTTTTTGTTCCGCAGCTCTTCGGTTAAAGCGCTTTCGTTTAAATCCGCGCCGGCGGCGGCGGTGTTGGCGCTGGTGATGGCGTTGGTCTTGGTTTTGACGCTGGTATTAATTTGCCTCGCACGCCTCGCAAGCTCCGCTATTCTCGGAATATCCCCTTCGCGGGCTTTTCGCACGTCAAGCTCCATCTTGCATTCGGCGAGGAATTCGGCCCTGCTTCCCTTAAACGAAGCTTCCGCGGCAAGCCGCGACTCGCGGTTTCGCATCCATTCGATCCTCTCGGGCGAACGGTTGGAATCGCTTTGGATCAATTCCCTTAATATTTTTGTCTCGGCCGGGTCGAAAACGAGCAGTTCGGGAATAAACTTACGCGCCTGCGCCCGCTCGAACGCGTCGTCGTCGACGAACGCGACGGACGACGCCGCGATATTGAAACGGGCCGCGATTTTTTTTATCACATCCGGCTTAGCGATATCCGTTTCGATTTGGGTGAATAAAAAAAAATCCGAAAGCCCAAATTTTATTAATCGCTCATTTGCG
>WREB01000040.1 GCA_009779525.1 Defluviitaleaceae bacterium | reverse complement strand
CCCTTCCGGCGGCTACCTCGAATGGGACACCGGGTACACCGCGGTCTGCGCCGGCATAAAGGACAACGAAAGCTCGGTGCTCTCAAACAACGGCGACCCGATCGTCGACATGCTCTATTCGATCAACTGGCTTCCGGTCGGCTTCATGCAGGCGTACTTCGTGACCGGCGACATGTACTTCATGGAGCTTTGGAAGTGTCTCGCGAAATTTTTCATATCGGCGCAGATAAAAAGCGATGACAAAATGCTTAACGGAGTCTGGACGCGCGCGCTTGACGTAAATCTTTGGGAAGTCTACGGCGTTCCGAACGACATCGGCTGGGCGCCCTGGTCCGTCGAGTCGGGCTGGACGGTCGGCGAGATAGTGACCGGCCTGCTTATGGGCAGGCACGCGGAACGATTGATCGAATGCTACAAAATATAACCTAACGCCAAGCGGGGTGCCGAATTGGAAATAAGCCGCGATGAAACGAGAATGCTTCGCGACATGGCGAAAACTATAAAGGAAGCGTCCGAGCTCCCGATACAGGAGGAGCGCAAGCGCCTATGGAAATGTTGCAACGAGCTTAAGCCCGAGCGGGCGATGGTCTTGGCCAACCCGCAAAACGGCTTCATCGAGCTGGTTCCGCTAGACAGCCTCGTATGCAAGGACGAGTTCGTCAAGTGGCTCGAGTTCGGGCTGAGGCTCGCGGTTTACAGGATACGGCACCTGCACGACGACGTGCCGATAGGCAGCCGCTGGGACGTGCCCGTCATGATCGAAAAAGGCGACTACGGCTTCGAAAACAAGGTGACTAACCCCGACTACGCGAGGGGCGCCTACCACATCGAACCCGTGATAAAAAACATGGACGACCTGGCGAAGCTCCATCCCGCCAAGCTATACGTCGATTGGGAAAAAACCGAAGCCAACTTCAATTTCGTTTCAGAGCTTTTCGGCGACATACTCGACGTGAGAAAGACCGGAATGAACTACTGCCGCTGCGGCCTCACGCGCGTGCTTATCCACCTGCGCGGGCTGGATCTGATGATGTACGACATGTACGACGAACCCGAGCTTTTGCACGCGCTAATGGCATTTTTGCGCGACCAGCAGATACGCGAATACGAATTTTACGAAAAAGAAAAGGTGCTCGACTACAACACCACCCCCTACTCCGGGCTCGGCTCGGGCGGCTACAGCTACAACGGCGAGCTTGAAGTCGACGAAGCCAAGCCGGCGACGATGTCGACGATGATGGTATGGGGCGAGAGCCAGGAAACGGTAGGAGTCGGCCCGAAGCAGTTCGAGGAATACGTGCTTAACTACCAGCTCCCGATATTAAACCGCTTCGGGATGGTCGATTACGGTTGCTGTGAGGGGCTTGACCAAAAGTTCGACTTGCTTATCGAAAAAATCCCGAAGCTGCGCTGGGTCGCGGTTTCTCCCTGGTGCGACCGCGAAGCCGCGATGGAAAAACTGGCCGGCAAATACGTTTACGCTTACAAACCCAACCCGACGCCGCTCACTTCCCGCGTGCCCGACTTCGAGTTCGCCGAGAGGCAGATCCGCGAAACCCTCGCGATAACCAAGGGATGCGCGACGCATATTGTCATGAAAGACACCTCGACGTTCATGAACGAACCGAGGCGGATAGAAAAGTGGATCGAAATCGCGATGAAGGCTGTCAAGGAAGCGTGACCCGCCTCGAGCGGACTTGCGCCGCGCTTAACGGCGAAAGGTACGACCAAACCCCGGTAATGCCGCTTTTGATACAGCACGCGCTTCATATCGTCGGAACCAGTCACCGCGACTATTCGACCGACGCGAAAAAATTGGCCGAGGCGCAGATTTTCGCTTGCGAACGCTACGGTTGCGACGGGCTGCACATAACTTCCGACAACCAAATCATCTCGGAGGCGTTCGGATGCGCGCTACGCTTCCCTCCGGACGAGCCGCCGCAGTACTTAAGCCGCGTTCTTTCGGGCGGGCTTGAATCGTCGAAGCTTAAAGTCCCGGACCCTTTGGCCGCCGGGCGGATGCCGGTGGTTTTGGAGGCGGCGAAAATAGCGCGAAGGACGCTCGGGGACGAATATTTTATAAAGGTAAACAGCGACTCGGGCCCTTTTTCGGTGGCGGCGGCGCTTCGCGGCGAGGAGGCGTTTTTCGTGGACCTTTACGAGGACGAGTACGGCGCCGTCGAACTGCTTGAGATCTGTACGGAGGCGGCCGTCGCTTACGCGCTGGCGATCGCTAAAAGCGGCGCGCACGCGGTTACGTTCGGCGACTCGACCGCGGGCCTGATCGGACGGAGCCTTTACGAAAAATACGCGCTGCCGTACCAAAAACAACTCGTTTCGGCGGTAAAGGAAACCGGGCTTCCCGTTTTTATGCATATGTGCGGGGATGTTACGCAAATAATAGACTTGATGGCCGAGACCGGCGCGGACGCGCTTGAGATCGATTCGCAAATAGATTTGGGCGAGGCTTACGAAAAAACGGGCGGCAAGGTATGCCTCGTGGGCAACGTCGACACGATACTCATGCTTAGCGGTTCGGCCGGCGATATATTTCGCGCCTCGCGCGGTTGCGTCGACGCGTCGGGCGGAAGGCGCCTGATCTTAAGCGCGGGCTGCGAAGTCCCGCGCCATACGCCCGGCGAAAACATCGAGGCCATGATTGGCGCGGCGGGAGGAAACGATTCCATTGTCCAATAACAAAGCGTTGACCGAAAGCCGCGGCTGGTTTAAAAAAGAGCTTGACTCGTGCCTGAGTTTTTGGCTCGCGAACGGATACGACAGGCTAAACGGCGGGATATACACCTGCCTCGACCGCGCGGGCAAAATATTTTCGACCGACAAAAGCGTTTGGATGCAGGGCAGATGCGCGTGGACTTTCGCAAGGGCTTGCCGAATGTACGGGACAAGGGACGAATGGGCTAAAATAGCCGAGAGCTGCCTTGACTTCATCGAGACGCGCTGCGTCAACCGCGAGGCGGGCGGGCGGCTCTATTTCCAGACGACTTCCGACGGGCGGCCGCTCAGGCAGCGCCGTTATTTTTTTTCCGAGGCGTTTTACGCGATGGGCCTCGCCGAATACGGTTCGCTTTGCGGCGACGCCAAATTAATCGAGCGCGCGAGAGGCTATTATGATTTGCTTTTCGATCTTTACGAAGGAAAGATAAGCGACCCCGCGGGCCACGGCCCGAAGATAATCGCAAAAAATCGCGCGCTGACGGGACTCGCCAACCCCATGATCTTGCTTAACCTCTCGCGGCTCATGCGCGACCGCGACCCGGAGCATAAGGATATATATGAGGCAAGGGCAAAAAAATGCGCGGACGCCATCGTAAGAAAGCACTTCAAGCGGGAGCTCCGCTGCACGCTCGAAAATGTCGGCCCAAACGGCGAATATTACGAGGAAGCTTCTTCCTGCCGGGTCGTCAACCCGGGGCACGACATCGAGTGCGCTTGGTTTTTGCTCGAGCAATCTGACCGGGCCGGCGACGATATATTAGCAAACACCGCTTCCGAAATGTTTTCGTTCGCGGCGGAAGCCGGCTGGGACGAAAAGTACGGAGGCCTCTTTTATTTCCTGGACGCGAAGGGCCTTCCCTCCGAGGCGTACGAACACGACATGAAGCTCTGGTGGCCGCACAACGAGTTGATAATAGCGTCGCTAATGCTCTACAGGCGGACCGGCGACGAAAAATACATGGACTGGTTTAAGAAGGCGTACGGCTATTGCCGCGAATTTTTCGCCGACGAAAGCTACGGCGAATGGTTCGGCTACCTGAGGCGCGACGGGGTCCCGACCGAGCCGATCGCCAAGGGCACGACGTTCAAGGGTCCGTTCCATTTGCCGAGGATGCTTATGATGGCGGAATCGATCATTGATGAAATCACAGGTGATACTAATGGCTGACCGCGCAAATGGAACGCTTCGGGACGTACCTTCTCAAAAAAAATACGTGTGCGTCCCGAAGAACGACGCCCATTGGGTCCCGATAGCCGAGTACATGGAGGAGTTTCCCGACGCCGACTACGCTCAGGCGCCGGATTCGGCGCGCGAGGCGTTTTTGGACATGAAGTACGGGCTACGCATCCACTGGGGAATTTACACGCAGCTTAATCTCCTGGGCGAGTCATGGGCGTTTTTGAATTTAAGCGACGGGGAGCGGCAGGAATACCAGCAGGCATACAAACAGTTTGACCCGGTTAGGTTCGACGCGGACGAATGGATGGACTTCTTCGTAAGGGCGGGCTTCAAGTGCTTCGCGATAACGACGAAGCACCACGACGGCTTCTCGCTGTTTAAGACGAATACGCGGGTCAAACGCAGGGTCAACTGGACGGCGCCAGTCGGACCGGCGATCGAAAACTGCGACCTCGCCTATTCGGTCGGGGACGCCCCGTTTGGGCGCGACATCATCAAGGAGCTTTGCGACGCGGCGCGAAACGCCGGGTTAAAGATAAATCTGTACTTCTCGCATCCCGACTGGTACGACGCCGATTTCAGGCCCCACTGCTACCACCCGTTCCAGACGCCCGACTATAAAAAATACGTGACCTCCGGGGAGGACGTCAGGCCGTACAATAAAGGCAGGGAAGTCGCCTACGGGCCTCCGCTCGAAGACTTTGAGTTTGAGGCGATGAACAGGCGCCACAGGGAGCAGCTGATCGAACTCGTTTCCGATTACGGCAAGATCGACATGCTTTGCCTAGACATGTGGCTCGGCGAAAAGGCTTGGCCCGAAACGAAAAAAACGATCAAGCAAATCCGAAAAATCCAGCCCGACATTATGATGAGGGCGCGCGGAATAGGCAACTACGGCGACTACTACACGCCCGAGGGTTTCGTGCCCGGCGACAAGGAAAACACCGAGATGCCATGGATGGCGCTTAACCTAATCGCAAACACCTCGGCCTACGACCCGGAAGCCGCCAACTACAAAGACGCGGGCTGGATCATAAGAAACATGCTCGACGCAGTGTCGAAGGGCGGAAACTACATGATAGGCGCCGGCCCGGACAAAACCGGGCTTTGGCATCCCGAAGCGATAAAGCGCCTGACCGAGGTCGGCGATTGGCTTAAGCGAAACGGCGAGGCGATCTACGCTACGCGCCCGAGGGAGGGCGATGCGTACAGGGAAGGCGAGAACGTCTACTATACGCGCTCGAAGGACGGCAAGATCGTTTACGCGATTCATGCGGGCGAGGTCGCGGGGAACCTAACACTACTAAAAATCGACGCGAACAAGGTAAAGTCGGTCGAGTCGTTAAAAAATGGCGAACCGGCCAAATTTGCGGGAGGCGAACGCGGAGGGCTTACGATAAGCGTCCCGGTGGAAAAAACAAAAGGCGAAGTAGCGAGCGCGTTCAAGATTTCATATAAATAAAAACGCTTTCATGGCGGACGGCGCGCTAACGAACGCCTTGCCACGGATTTGCAAATACGCTATTTTATACGGGCCTCCTTTACGGAGGCCGATTGTTATCCTAACGCCGGGGGAATTTTATGGCGCAGCCGATCAACCTGCCTCCGTACCGACTAAACTCGGTCATATCGAAGGACACGTTCCTCACGCACTACGCCGCGACGGACGCCGCCGGCAATTCGTTCACCGTGACGGAATTCGCGCCGGCGTACATGGTCAAGCGCGCCGACGGCGGAATGCTGGACATAGAAACCCAATTTACGGAGGAGTACGCGAAGAACCTCGAGCAATTCCACACGATGGCGGACGCGCTTAACGACGCCTCGGACGCGACGCTGCCGAAAGTCGAGCAAATCATCCCCGAGAACAACACCGTATACATCGTCCGGAAAAAAAACACCGACCCGGGCCTCTTCGAATACATGAACGGCAAGCTTTTATCCTACGCCGACGCGTTTTTGTTCATACGCGGCTTCATCAGGAACTTAGCCGACGCCGAGCGTTTCAAGCTCAAATTCAGATTCACCGAAAACGAGCTGCACGTCGATAACGACGGAGAGCTGACGCTCGATTGCTGCTTCGAATGGGACATAAGCTTTCGCGACTCGATTAAGGACATCGCGAACTTGTACTACCGCCTCGTCTGCGGAATGCCCTACGTAAAAAAATTCGAGGGCGACGCCCCCGACGCCAACGATTTAAAATTCCCGCCGAAACTGATGAGGATGCTCGCCGAGATAATGACGGGCGAGGTGCTTTTCGGCTCGATCGACCATTTCTACAGGGACTTGAAGTCGAACGTGGACATAAAAGTCGACAGGGAGGACTTCAAAGTCGACACGGTGACGACGCTTATCAAAAACGCGATCGCGGTATTAGTCGCGCTCCTTTTTTTCGCCGGCACTTTCCTCTTCGTCTTCAACGTGGTCATCCCCGCGACCAACAGCGCCAACCCGAAGCTCGCCGACCCGGTGATTCTTGAACCGCCGAGGCGACCGCAAGGCGACGCCGTCGCGCCAAATTTTTCCGCGGTCGCGTTCACGGACAGGTACGACTCGCAAAATATTTTAAACGGCGCGTTCGTTTACTATGACGGCGCCGAATACTACCGCGCGTTTTTAGAAGGCGAACACCGGTTTGTCGTGCGCGCCGCGAACGGTGCGGAAACGACGCTTTTGGTCGACACGCGACCGTCGTTTTTGGTCGAGGACGGCGGCTGGCTTTATTTTTGCGACGGGCTTTGGGATTATTCGATCTACCGCTACAGGCCCGAGAACCAGGCGCTCGAGCGCCTTTACGAGGGCCGCGCGCTCTATCCGCTTCCAATCGGGGACTATCTTTATTTCACCAACCACGAGGACCGCGACTTCCTCTATTCGCAAGACCTTGCCACGGGCCAAGCCGGTCCGTATGTCAGGACGGCGGCTTATTGGCTTGCGGCTTTGGGCGACCGCCTATATTTTATCAACGGCGGCTCGGACTACGGCATATACTCGGTCAAAACTGGCGCGGCGGGAAGTTTAGCCGAGCCGGTTTGCGCCGCAAACGCGGACAACCTGATCGCGCACGAAGGCTCGCTCTACTTTATAAACCTTGACGACTCCACGCTTCGCGCAATCGACCCGGACGGACGGCCGATCGGGCTGGACTGCCCGTACAAAATATTTTCCTTCAGCCTCGACGGCGAGTGGGCCGTCATCGTCGAAGCCGAAACGCACAGGCTGCTTTCATACAACCTAAGGACGGGCGCAAGCGTCAACCTTCAGTCGGGCAGGAAGGTAATGTACGCGCAGGCGCAATACGGCTCGGGTATCGCGCGCGCCTTCGACTATTACGACGCTTCTAGTTTCGCGCGCTACATAGTCCAGCCCGGCTGGTGACGCGCAAGCAAACAAATCAAGCGGAGCTTCGTATATTCGGATATAAAACATGATGATAAAAGAATGGGGGATTTAAAATGAAGCAGGAAAGAATGAAAATACTCTCGCTGCTCGAGGAAGGCAAAATCACCGCCGACGAGGCGGCGAAGCTCATCGAGGCGATGAAGCGAAACGATGAAGCCGAGGGTTTCTTCAAGTTCGAGACGCCGACTCAGGAGCAAGTCGAGGAAAAGTTCAAGCACATCGCCAAGAACGTCGACAGTTTCGCCCGCGAGTTCGGCGGGCACGTGGAGAAGACCTACCGCAAGATGGAGCCGAAGCTCAAGAAGGCGAGCCAGGCGGTCCTCGAAAAAACCGCGACAATATTCGACGAGATATCGAAGTCCCTTAACGAGTCGCTCGAGAACGCGCGCAAGTCGTCGGCCTGCTGCGACGGCGGCGACAAGGACTGCTGCGGGGACGAATCCAGGGAAAACTGAACCAACATTTAAAACGCAAAAGGGCGCCGGATAAGCCGGCGCCTTTTTTTATTTGACGGAAAGCTTGTTGCGCGAATAACCGTTTTGCGCTATCCTGCTCATGGTTAAAAATGTTGCGTTAAGGAAAATCAATCGATATGAATATTAATATTTTGGTTTTATTCAAAAATCGTTTAT
>WREB01000039.1 GCA_009779525.1 Defluviitaleaceae bacterium | reverse complement strand
CGAGACATAGAGGCGGCCGCCGTTTTTAAGCAGCGCCGCTGAAACGGAAATCAATTGCGGGAGCTGGCAGCTTATCTCGTGTTTCGCCGAAGCCTTGGCGATCCCCGGACTGCGCAGCCCGCCCCTGTGGTACGGCGGGTTTGCGGTAACCACGTCGAACGCGCCGTTTTTAAACATATCCGGCGCGTTTTTTATGTCGTCGTTAATTATTTCGATCCTGTCGCCAAGCCCGTTCATTAAAACGCTGCGGCGCGCCATTTCGGCGACTTCGGTAATTATTTCGATTCCGACGAACGAACGCGCCCGCGTCTTCGCCGATAGCAGGATTGGGATCACTCCGGAACCGGTGCAAAGGTCGGCGACGGTTTCGCCCGCCTTAACCGAGGCGAAATCGGCGAGCCCGACCGAATCGCCGCCGAAGCAAAAGTGCGACGGGTTTTGGATTATATAAAGGCCGTTTAATTGCAAGTCGTCGAGGCGTTCGCCTTCCTTAACATAGGATGCGAACCCATTCATTCGCCTTCCGGCGAAGACCGCCTCTCCAGTATGCTTATTTCTTCTATCGCGTAAACCGATACCGCGGCGTCGTCTCCCTTTCGCTTCCTCACCGCGACGCGGGCAAGCTGCCTTAGCACGTTGACCGATATTACCTCGCCGTCGCCGTCGGGGGTTCGGACCAGATCGCCCGCGCCGGGAATGTTGCGGTTTAAGAATTCGTACGTTTCCTCTTCGTATTTGAGGCAGCACATCAGCCGCCCGCAGATGCCCGATATCTTGGAAGGGTTAAGCGAAAGGCTCTGCTCCTTTGCCATTTTTATCGAAACCGGCTGGAATTCGTCGAGAAACGTCGCGCAGCAAAGCGTCAGGCCGCATATCCCGATGCCGTTTAAAATTTTCGCCTCGTCGCGGACCCCTATCTGCCTGAGCTCGATCCGCGTCCTAAATACCGAAGCCAGGTCCTTGACGAGTTCGCGAAAATCGACGCGCCCGTCCGCGGTGAAATAAAAAATTATCTTGTTTAAATCGAAGGTCATCTCGACGTCGACTAAGTGCATCTCGAGGTCGTGTTCCTTTATTTTGGCCTGGCAGATCTCGTGCGCTTCCTTTTCGCGCTTCCGGTTGCTCTCTTCCTGGACCGTGTCGTCGCTTGTCGCGAGCCGTATAAGTTTTTTAAGGGGCTGCACGATTTTTTCGCCGTCTATCTCGCGGTAGTCGAGCGTAGCGATACCGTACTCCGTGCCGCGCACCGTCTCGACGATCACGGGGGCGTCGCATGGGACGTCTACGCCGCACGGGTCGAAATAATATATTTTCCCGACGTTCTTAAACCGCACGCCGATCACGTTCATTGGTTCACCGACCTCCCGCATATCGCAAGCAGCATCGCCTCGATACTCATTTGGAAATTTCCGTTGCCCTCGAGCGAGGCCTTTGCGCGCCTCACCGCCTCGGCGCCGTCAAACAGGCGGGCGAGCGATATTTTATCCTTCTGCCCGGCGCAGCGTCCGACGATCCTATCATGGAAGCACAAGTATAGCATGTCGAGCAGCCGCTGTATCTGCTCCTTCCAAGCCGCCACACGGCGGTACATTGCCAGCGCTCCCAAAATATCCGCTTCCGGCGTCCTTTCCGCGATTTCGCTGGCGAGCAGGCGCATCTGCTCGAAATCGCCGGTTAAAGCGAGCCGCTTGGCGATCCCGAGGCTCCCGCCCGAATACTTGGCGCAAAACGAAGCCGCTTCTGGTTTCGCGCCTTCGAACGTTAACGCTTCGGCCATTTCCGCCTCGCTTAGTTGATTTAATCTCAAGACGACGCAGCGCGAAAGCACCGTCGGGAGCAGCGCGCCGATGCGCGAGGCGAGCAGCATGATGATCCCGTACCCGGACGGCTCCTCCATTTTTTTCAGCAGCGCGTTTTGCGCGTTCGGCGTGAGCGTCTCGGCCTTATCGATGATGACGATCTGGTATCTGTAGCGGAACGGCTTAAGGCACATGAACGAATAGGCCTGGTCGCGCACGTCTTCGACGCCGATGCTTTTTTTGTTTGACCCGATCACGCGTACGACGTCGGGATGGTTGCCGCTTTTAAGCACGCGGCAGGAAAGGCACGCACAACAAGCCGATCCGTCGCCTTCGCATTGAAGCGCCTTGGCGAAGGCTTCCGCGACGGTTTTCTTGCCGGTCCCCTCGCCGCCGCAAAAAACGTAGGCGCCGCCCGCGAAACCGCCCGAGAGCGTCTGCCTCAGCCTGTCGATTAATCCGGCGTTGCCCCTAACGCCGTCGAAATTATCGGAAACGACGCACCGCCCCACAAAAATAAAAAGCCGATACAATGCGGAGTCGCATCATACCGGCGGGTTCGGCAATATTAAACGACCATGTCCAAAAGCAGCCCCTCGATCTCGTTGATTCGGTCGAGTATCAGGATATGGTCCTTTTCCTTTTTTAAAAGCTCCTGCGCGAGTTCGTCCAGGTCCTGGTTTACAAGCCGGACGATCCCGTAGACCCTGTGGCGCCCGCGCCTGTCCAAAAAATTTTCGCGGCTGAACTCGTGCGAATGCGTGACGACTTCGTTTATGAAATCCGAAATCAAGGCCTTGTACTGTTTGAGGTCGCGTATATCCATGTGGTCCGCGAGTTTTTTGCCCTGCGTCGTTATGTCGGAAATGAGACCGCCGAGACGCTCCGCAAGGCCCTCGTCGCTTAGCTTGTTGAGCGTGAAGCTGAAATCCGTCTGCCCGACGCGCTCGCGCGGGGCCGCCTGTTCGTTGAAGCGAGCGGCGAGGATGTCCGAAATTTTTATGTCCATCTTATACCTTCTTAAATTCCTCCACGTTTAGCACGAATATCGTCGCGCCGCCCACGGTGACTTCCACCGGATACGGCACGTAGCTTTCGTTCGCGTTGATGTGCGTCGCGTTTACCGAAGTTATCTGCTTGCGGCTCCGGCACTTCTTCTCGATTATCTCGACGAGCTCGGGTATGCGCTCCTCGTTTACGCCGCAGATGAGCGTCGTGTTGCCGGCGCGAAGGAAACCGCCGGTGCTAGCGAGTTTTGTGACGCTGAAGCCCTTCTCGCTTAAAAGGTCCATGATATGGAACGCGTCCTCGTCATGTATGATCGCCATCACAATTTTCATATTAGCCTCCTTCTGTTTAAATCAAGGGAATCGATTGGTTAATTATAACATAAACGCGGGTTTCGCGAAATCTTTGCGTCAAGCCGAAACGGTGTACCTGTCTCGCCCCGCCTGCTTCGATTCATACAGCGCGTCGTCCGCGCGCTTCAGGTACTCCTCCCATTTTTGCATGTACGAGACCTGCCCCGTCGCGACGCCGATTGAAACGGTAACGCGGCTTGCCGCCTCGCTGTTTTCGTGCGGAATGTCCATCGCCTTGACGTTTTCAATAATTTTTTCAGCGACCGAAACCGCGCCGGCACAGTCGGTGTTGGGAAGCACCGCGACAAACTCCTCCCCACCGTACCTCGCGGTGAAGTCGGTAGCGCGGGTGATGCTTCCGGAGATCGCTGACGCGATTTTTTTCAGGCAGACGTCGCCCTGCTCGTGCCCGTAAGCGTCGTTGTACTTTTTAAAATAATCCACGTCCAGCATCAAAACGCTTAACAAACCGTTTGACCTGGCTAAAAACTCCATGATGTGCTGTAGGTTGTTTTCCATGAAGCGCCTGTTGTAGATCCCCGTAAGCGCGTCGACGTTCGCCTTCGTGAACAGGTCCTGTATCGTCTTTGAAAGCGCGCCCACCTCGTCCTCGCGCTCGGCGCCGAAGATCGGGCCCGCGTTTTGCTCCTTGAGCACCGAGAGACTTTTCTCAAGCCTGTTTAGCGGCAGGAATATCAGCCGGTAGTTGATCGCGTTCGTCGCGATGGAAAACAAGGCGAGCGTGACAAGCAGCGTGATTATAATGGGTATGAAAAGCGAGAAGCCGACGATCACGGGGGTTCCGGATAAAATCACGACGGACCAGTCGGTGTTTTTAACCGGGACGACCGCGACGTACCTGTACTGGCCCGAACGCAGCTCGACCACGGCGGGTTCGCCGTTTTCAGTCTCCTCGCCCGTTAAGCGCGACATTATCGCGCTTACGACGTCCGTTCCGAGTTTCGCGCTGTAAATCGGTTCTTCGTGTATTTCGAAATGGTAGATCTTGTTGTCCATAAGCGCGCTGTCTATGTGGATCATTCCGGCTTTGTCTATTATCAGCCCGCGCATGTAGTCGTCGTTGAGCTTAGAAAAGATTTCCCCAGCGACGTGCGAAAATTCGAGCCCGGTGCATATCACGCCGAGCACCTCTCCGTTATGCGTAACCTTGTAGTCGAGCCAAACCCGCTTGCGCTGCAGCACGTGGTCGATTCCTATGCTGACTATGTAGTCCTCGCTTGAACCGATGCAGTCGAAGTACCAAGAATCGACCGGATTATTTTCTTTAAGCTTGTCAAACGGAAGGAAATCGACGGTGCCCTCCTCGATCCTGTATTCGTTTAGTGAACCGTGCAGGCCTATGTACAGATTAACGCTGTAGAGTTCGCCGATGATCCCGGCCATTTCCTCGTAGGCCTTGCGTTTTTTTTCGCCGTCGCCCTCGTCGGCCATCCAGCCGATCACGGCCCCGGAGCGCGCCGCCTTTGAAAGCAGCCCTATTTCCCTGTTGATGTGCGCGCTTAGGGCCTCGGCCGACGCGGCCGCGTACTTTTCGGCGTAGCCGTGCGATATCTTCCCTATCACCCCGTTGAAAGTGAGCGCCATCATCGCGGACATAACGCCGAACGCCGCGGCGAAAAGCAGTATGTTTATGTTGCGGTACCTTGCGGCGATCCTGCCTCGTCTAAGCGAGATCCCGCCGATCCCCTTAAGCAGCGATTTCATTAGGAAGCCCCTTTATCAACCACAAACTATCCCGTTATAACTTGCGTATCGTAAAAACGTTCTTCGGCTTCTTTTCGGGCTGATGGCCCGGGTTGCCGAGCGCGCAAGTAAACGTGAACGTCGCGCCCGAACCTTCCTCGGACTCGACCCAAATATCGCCGCCCATCATCTCGACGATGCGTTTCGAAAGCGGCAGGCCGACCCCGATTCCGTTGTACTTGCGCGATATCCCGCCGTCAGCCTGCTCGAAGACCTCGAAAATTTTTTCCTTCAAGCCTGCCGGTATCCCAATCCCGTTGTCGGTCACGACAAACCTTAGTTTAACCGTACCGTCCGATTCACTATCGAGCTTCGCCGAAAATTTTATCTCGCCCGTTTCCGGGGTAAACTTTATGGCGTTTGCAAGCAGGTTGGTTATCACCTGCCGTAGTCTTCTGACGTCGCCATAAAGCGTGACTGGTATCGAAGGGTCTATCTCGATTATAAACGTCTGCCGCTTCTCGACGGCGTTTAGCGACGCCAGCCTGAGCGCCTCAGTTATCGCCGTGTTGAAGTCGAAATTAGCGTCGACGTTCTTAAACGAACCGTATTCCACGGAGGAAACGTCCAGCACGTCGTTTATGAGCCCGAGCAGCTTTTGTGAAGCCGCGTCGATTTCGCCGAGGTACTCCGCCGTTTTCTGCGGGATATACTTCATAACCTGAAGCAGCCCGATGATCGTGTTCATAGGGGTGCGCATCTCGTGGCTCATCCTGGAGAGGAACTCGCTTTTCACCTTGCTGCTTCTTTCGGCTTGCTCCTTCGCCTCGACCAGCCCTTTTTCCAGCTCGCGTATCTTCGTCAGGTCCCTCGTCAGCATTCCGAGCCCCTCCGCGCCGGTCCTTACGATGCTCACCTGCAGGATGCTTTTTACGCCGCTTCGGCTAAAAAGCTCAGTCTCGAACGATACGGTTTCGCCTTTCAACGCGGAAGGAATGTATTCGTCTATTATTTTTTTATACGTTTCGCCGCCAAAAATCTTCCCGATGCCCTCCGCGAGCAGCTCGTTTTGCGTCATGCCCGTCGTCGCGAAGGCCGCCGGGTTGGCGTACTCCACTCCGCCGCATGAATTTAAGTAAAGCACGAGGTTCGGCGAATTTTCGACGATCGAGAACTGGCGCTCCATCGCGTCGCGTTCGAACGCCCCCGAAAAAATGCTTGAAACCAGGACGGCGAGGTTTATTTCGCTCCCGCTCCACCCGGTTACGTCGTTCTCCTTCGAAAAATCCAGGATCGCGCGCATCTCGCCCTTCACGAAAATCGGGGTGAGGATGTAATTGTAAAAAAGCGCGCGGTAGGGCCTGATTATCTCGTACGCCTCCGGATCGCCGGAATGCAGGTACGTGTCCTTCTTGTCGCCCGCGAGCATTTTTTTAACGAAGGAGATCGCGGGCTCTTTTATTTCGATGACTTTTCCTATGTTGGTCCCGAGCCCTAAGCCGGGTTTTTTCCATTCGCTTTGGCAAATGAACTTAAAACCGTCGCCTTCCGTCTTGTAGAGCAGCACCTGGGGTATGTCCATAAACTCGCCGACCGTCTTCAGCGTTTCGGTAAAAAGCGCGTCGACGCATTCGCCCGAAAGAAAGCTGTGCGAAATGCGCGCCATCAGTTCCTGCTGCCTTAACCTCTCGTCGAGGTCGCGCGCGCGGTTTACGATCTCAAGCTGGTTTTTGACGCGCAGGCTGACCGTCGCAGGCTTGAATGGCTTGTATATGTAGTCGGCCGCGCCGAGCTCGAGCCCCTTTTCCTCCGCCTCGGAACTGTCGAGCCCGGAAATGAAGACGACGGGGATCGCCTTGGTCGCTTCGCCGCTTTTTAATTTTTTTATCGTTTCGTAGCCGTCCATATCGGGCATCATCACGTCAAGCAATACTATATCCGGCTTAAGCTCCGAAGCCTTCTTCACGGCTTCGGCGCCGCCGCGCGCGGTCAAGACGGTGTAGTCGCAGCGAAGTATTTCGTCAAGGACGAGGATGCAGGACGCCTCGTCGTCCACGACAAGCACGCTGTTTCGTCTGTCAAAATTCATTGAACGCCGCCCTTCCGGATATGAGTGCAGGGGTTTTCACCTTTGATCTATCACCCGGGATTTGCCGCCCGGGGTTTGCCGTTTTAACTTAAGTACTTTTCGAGGACGCCGACCAATTCGCCGAAGTCGACGGGTTTTCCGACGTGGTCGTTCATCCCCGCCTCAAAGCATTTTTCGATGTCGTCCTTGAAAACGTTCGCGGTCATCGCCACGATGGGGATTTCGGCCGCGCCTTTTGCGCCCGATTCCCTGATTTTTCGCGTCGCCTCGAAACCGTCCATCTCCGGCATCTGCAGATCCATGAAAATCATAACGTATTTGCCCGGATCACTCAGGTATTTTTCCGCGGCCAAGGCGCCGTTTGCGGCGCAATCGATCCCGATTTTCGTGGGTTCGAGCATCGCCTGGATAATTTCGCGGTTGACCTCGACGTCGTCGGCTAAAAGGATCGTCTTTCCGGAATAATTTGACTCGCGTCCCGCCGGTTCGTCCGTTTCGCGGCCGCCGGGCGCGCTGAGGCATTCGCTCACTATTTCGGCGATCGAAGTTACGAAAAGGGGTTTTTGGATGAACATCCGTATCCCGGCGGTTTCCGCGCTCTCTTGTACGAGGCCCCAGTCGGTCGCCGAAATCATCAAGACGACTTGGTGCCTGACGCTTCCGGCGTTCATCGATTTCGCGAACGCTATCCCGTCCATCTCGGGCATTTCCCAATTGACGAAATAAACGTCGCTTGGCCCGCTTCGCGCGATTAACGCGAACGCATCGAGCCCGCTTGACGCGGTTTGGCATTTAAACCCGATCCGCTTCGACGCCTCCTCGAAGAACGAAAGGACCTCCGGGTCGCCGTCGACCGCAAGCACCCGTATGCCAGACGGCTCGAGGCCCTTCCTCAGATAACCGTCCTTCTCCTCTTCGCCCCGGGCGAGACGTACGGTGAACGAAAATACCGAGCCCTTTCCGATCGCCGATTCGACCGAAATCGAGGAAGCGAGGCAGAAAGCGGAGCAGGCCAGCCAGGCGAAAAGCGTTTTCTTG